>CATPBV010000144.1 GCA_955652345.1 uncultured Solirubrobacteraceae bacterium
GGTGATGCTCGTCTGCGCGGCCGGGATGTGGCGGCTTCGCTACTGGGCGGTGCTCGGGTTCGAGGCGTTCCTCGGAATCGTGATCCTGCTCTTCTCGCTGCTGCTGGTCAAGGCGAGCAATCTCCTTGGGCTCCTCGTCGCGCTGTTGATCATCGGCGGCGGCGGGCTTCTGTTCTACAAGCTCGTACGCGTGCTGAGCCGGCTGCAGATGCCGCGGCCGCCAGGACGCTGACGACAGCTGACCTTGAGATAGGCTGGGAGCAGATGCCTGAAGAAAGCTATGACTGCGTCGTGATCGGCTCCGGGCCAGGTGGTTACGTGGCGGCGATCCGCGCGGCGCAGCTCGAGATGAAGACCGCGGTTGTGGAGAAGGATCGGATCGGCGGCCGCTGCCTGAACTACGCCTGCATCCCCGCCAAGGCGGTGCTCCGAGTCGCCGACGTGCTGTCCGAGGTGCGCGACGCCGGGGAGTTCGGGATCAAGGTCGGCGAGCCGGAGATCGACTATCAGGCGGTCGGCGCGCGCCGCAAGAAGGTCATCTCGACGCTCACCGGTGGCGTCTCGAGCCTGCTCAAGAAGAACGGGGTGGAAGTCATCACGGCGTCCGGCGCGCTGGCCGGCGGCGGGGTGGTGAGCGCGGGCGACCGGCGGTTCGAGGCCCGGACGATCGTCCTGGCGACCGGATCGGTGAAGAAACCGATCCCCGGTACCGAGTTCGGCGGCCGCGTGATCGGCACCGAGGAGGCCTGGGCGCTCGCGGAGCTGCCGGCGACGATGGCCGTGGTCGGTGCCGGGGCGTCGGGCGCGGAGATCGCCTCGGCCTACGCCAGGCTCGGAGTGGAGGTACTGCTGTTCGAGGCGCTCGACCGTGTGCTCCCGACAGAGGACGCCGACATCTCGAAGCTCGTCGAGCGAGGGCTCAAGCGGCAAGGGATCACGATTCACCTGAGGACCCTCGTCGAGGGCATCGAATCCAACGAGACGCGCGTGAAGTTCAGCCACGGCAGCCAGTCCGGGGAGGTCGAGTGGCTGGTGATCGCCGCTGGGCGCGGACCCGACGTGGAAGGGCTTGGCCTCGATGCCGCCGGCGTGAAGCTCTCGGAAGCCGGGTTGATCGAGGTCGATGGAGCGATGCGTACCGGCGCCGAGGGGATCTACGCGATCGGCGACCTCGTGCGCGGCCCGGCTCTCGCCCACAAGGCATCCGACGAGGGAGTGATCGCAGTCGAGGACGCGGCGGGCATCCAGACACATCCGATCGAGTACGTGGACGTCCCGCGCGCGACGTTCTGCACGCCGAATGTCGCGAGCTTCGGCCTCACGGAGGCGGAGGCCCGGGAGAAGGGCTACGACGTGGTCGTCGGCAAGGTGCAGTACGGCGCGGTCGGCGCGGGCACGGTGTACGGCGACCGCACCGGGCTGGTCAAGATCGTGGGGGAGAAGAAATACGGAGAGCTCCTGGGAGGTCACATCGTCGGCGCCAAGGCGACCGAGCTGATTCAGGAGCTCGTCAACGTGCGCGCACTCGAGGGTGGCTATCCGGAGGTAGCGCGCACGATCCACGGCCACCCGACGCTGTCGGAGGCGGTGATGGAGGCCGGGCGCGCCGCGGACGGGTGGCTGATCCACGGCTGACGTGCTGCCGGACCAGCCCGTCTTCTACTACGACCTAGCGAGCCCCGCCTGCTACCTGGTCGCCGAGCAGATCATCTCAGCCCTGCCTGTCGTGGCCGAGTGGGAGCCGGTGCTGGCCGCGGATGTCGGTGTCCTCGAAGCCGAGCTCGATCGATCCTCGATCGAAGGTCTCGCCGGCAGGCTGGGCATGCAGCCGGTGCGCTGGCCCCTGGAGTGGCCGCCCGACACGCGGACGGCGATGCTCGCCGCCACGTACGCCAAGGGCGCCGGGCGGGCGGTTGCGTTCTCGCTTGCGGCGTTCCGGCAGGCGTTTGCGGCGGGACGTGACCTCGGTGACCGGGACACGGTGCTGCTCGCGGGGGCGGCATGCGAGATGCACCCGAGCGCGCTGCTGAAGGGAATCTCGCTGCGCTCCGTCGCCGGCGCGCTCGAGCGCGCCGGCGATCGTGCGAGATCCTCCGGGGTGGGCGCTCTGCCGGCGATCCAGGTGGGGAACGTGGCATTCGAGGGGATCGGTGCAATCGAACAGGCAGCGGCGGCGCTGAACGGGCGATGAGGGCCAACCGCGCCTACCACCTGATCGTCTCCCGGCAGGGGCTCGAGCCCGCGTTTCTCTCGAGCCCCGAGCGCCTCGACCGGATCGAGGTCGTGTCGATCGACGACGGGGAGGTCGTCCTCTACTGGGATCTCCCCGCCAAGCAGGCGTCGAGGCTTCTGAGGACCCTGCGCGCCGACCTCGCGGGGCTCGACGAGGATGAGTTCATCAGCCGCTGGGAGGGCGCCGACGTGGAGGAATGATCAGAGGCGCTCGCGCTCGAGCACCTGGATGTCGTGCGCGAGAGCTTCGGGCCGCAGCTGGTCGGCGGGGAAGCCAACGCGCTCGAAGCCCCGCTTGTCGATCAGCAGGACGAACGTCGAATGATCGATCTTCGCGGCGACCGGCTGGATCGCGTAGGCGCGCCAGACGCGCTGCAGCTCGGACAGCGGGCCGCTCAGGAAGCGCAGACGCCCGGCCATCTCGTGCATTGAAACGAACCGGCGGCGGTGTGCGACCGTGTCCTCGGAGGGTGCGACCGAGACGCCGATCGCCGGGATGCCCCGACCGTCCCCGGGCAGGGTGTTCAGCGCTCCCTTGATCGCCTCTGCCATCAGCGGACACGCGTCGTGGCAGAGCGAGTGAATGAAGGTGAGGACGACCACCCTCCCCCGGTACTGCACGAGCGTCACCCGCCGGCCGTTCTGATCGGTCAGAGAGAACCCGGCGGCCCGTAGATTCGGCGGCAGGGTCGGGCCGTCGAACGGGGAGCTGCTGAGCTGAGCCGCCGGCGCGCCGGCGGAGCCGTGGCCAAACAGCAAGATCCCGCCGATCGCGGTCAGTAGCGCGATCAGGACGACCAGCAGCGCGCGTTGGACGAAGCTCGCGGTCATCGCGGGCCAATTGTCGCAGCGCCCCCGCTGTGGGCAGAATGGCAATCAGATGGCCCTTCGAGACGGTCTCAGCGACGCAGCCGCGCTCGCCCAGAGGCTACGTGTCGCCGTCGCCGACGAGCGGGTGCTTGCCGCCATCGCGTCGATCCCACGCGATCGGTTCGTGCCCGAGGCCGAGCGCGCCCGCTCCTACGAGAACGTGGCGCTGCCGATCGACTGCGCGCAGACGATCTCCCAGCCGCTGGTAGTCGCCCGGATGCTCGAAGCGCTGGCGCCGGCGTCGAGCGACCGCGTGCTCGATGTGGGAACCGGCTCGGGATACCACGCGGCGCTGCTCGCGCTGCTTGCGGACCGCGTCTGGACGATCGAGCGTCACCCGGAGCTGAGCGCGCAGGCCGAGCAGGCAATCCGTGGCCTCGGCCTGGACAACGTCGAGTTCGTCGTCGGCGACGGTTGGGCCGGCCTCCCTGATCTCGCTCCCTTCGATGCGATCAACGTCGCGGCGTCGACGGGTGACCGGCTGCCCGAGGCACTCGAGCGCCAGCTGGCGGTCGGCGGCCGGATGGTGGCGCCGGTGGGCGAGGGCCGGCAGTACCTGATGCTGACGCGTAGGAGCGCGGACGGGCTCAGGCGCGAGCGGCTCGAGCCCGTGCGGTTCGTGCCTCTCGTCCGGGAAGGCGAGTAACTCCGAGCCGCGCGCAGATCACGGCGATCGCCTCGGGATTGTGGTCGATGAGCACGAACCGGCGGCCGAGCTGCCTGCACACTGCGCCGAGCGTCCCAGAGCCCGCAAACGGATCGAGGCACCAGCCGCCCGGATGCGAGGACGCCGCGACGATCCGCCGCAGCACCCCCTCCGGCTTCTGGGTCGGGTATCCGGTCTTCTCGCGGCCGTTGGTCGGCACGATCGTGTGAAACCACACATCGGTCGGCCGCTTACCGCGCGCCGCCTTCTCGGCGCTCACCAGGCCGGGCGCCATGTACGGCTCCCTCTCGACAGCCTCGCAGTCGAAGTGGTGGCCACCGGGTGTGCGGACGTAGACGAGGATCGTGTCGTGCTTGGCGGGCCAGCGCCGGCGCGGCTTGGCGCCGTAGTCGTAGCTCCAGATCAGCTCGTTCAGAAACGCCTCGCGGCCGAAGACCTCGTCGAGCAGGAGCTTGCAGTAGTGGGCCTCGCGGTAATCGATGTGGAAGTAGAGCGTGCCGTCAGCGGCGAGCAGGTCCCGCGCTCGCCGCAGACGTGGCTCTAGGAAAGCGAGGTAATCGCCGAACTCATCGTCGTACGCCAGCTTCGAGAGCAGCGACGTTCGGTAGCGGCGCCCCCCGAACCCGACGTGAGCGCCGTCCGGATCGGCACTCACGGCCAGCGTGCGCCGCAGCTGTGCGCGGCCCGTGTTGAACGGCGGGTCCATGTAGATCAGGTCGAAGCTCGCCTCGGGAAGCCGGGCAAGCGCCACTGCGTTGTCTCCCGCGATCACCAGGTCATCGTCGAGCGTCAGCTTCTCGGTCGCGATACACGTGCGCACTGCGCCCGCCAACGTAGCGGCTCGGGCGGCGGGCGTTCGGGCCCGGGCGCCGCGACGCGGATGGCGGGGCGCCGTCCCGAGCCGGTCGTGAGCCGCTAGCATGCTGGCACTCGTGCTAGTCAAGCGTTACCGCGCGCTTCTGCGCCATCCCCTGCGCGGTCGGGTGACGCGGTTCGCGATCTCGTCGATGGCCGCGGCCACGACGAGCGCGATCGTGTTCGCGATCCTCTACGTGCTGGGCGCCTCCACGACCGTCTGCTCGATCGTGGCGTTCTTCGCGGGCGCTATCCCCAACTGGACCCTGAATCGCCGCTGGACCTGGAAGGTCGAGGGCAAGGTGGCGTTCGGGCGCGAGGTCTTCGCCTACCTCGTGATCTCGGCTTCCACACTGCTCGCCCTATCCGCCGCAACCGGCTGGACTGACGACCTGGTTCAGGGCATACCCGCACACCGGGGCATCAGGGTGCTGCTCGTGACGGGCTCCTACTTCGCGGTCCTAGCGCTGCTGTACGGCGTCAGGTTCTTCCTCTACGAGCACTGGATCTTCTCCGGCCGCAGCCGGGTCCGTGCTGCCTTGCGGTCCCGCCGCCAGGTGTGGAACGCCGCGCGCGCGAACCGCACCCCGTAGCGCAGGTTCCCATCCTTCTTCGTGTGCCCCGCGTGACTTGCGCGGTCGCGCATCGTCGTCGGGACCTCGGCCAGCCGGAAGCCGTTCAGCGCGGCGCTGATCATCAGCTCGGAAGCCTGATATTGCGGCTGCTCGAGGGTCACCGCCGCGGTCAGCTCGGCGCGCATCGCCCGAAGCCCACAAGCAGGATCGGTGATGCGATGTCGCACCATCAGGCTGAACAGCGCGCCGAACACCAGCACACCCAGGTGCCGCACGCGGTCGGTGGTGAGCTCCGCGCCAAGCCGGCGAGAGCCCGAGACGAAGTCCGCCCGACCATCGAGGATCGGCTGAACCACACGTCCCAGCTCCTCAGGCTCGTACTGGCCGTCGGCGTCGATCGTGGCGATCACGCTGGCGCCGCGAGCCCGCGCGAGCCAGTAACCGAGCCTGAGCGCGGCGCCCTGGCCGCGGTTGACGGACACGTCGCAGACGAGCGCGCCCGCGTCCGCGGCACGCGCGGCGGTCTCATCACTCGCGCCGTCGACGACGACGATCACCTCGGTCTGAAGTCCTGCGGCCTCGCGCGGGATCTCGGCGATCACCTCCGCTATCGACGGCTCCTCGTTATAGGCGGGGATCACGATCGCGAGCGGCGTGCCCACCCCCGGAGGGTTCGCCGCAAGGAACTGCGCCGCGGCGCCGCGCTCCTCGGGCATCAGCTCGTCGAGGTCAGCAGCCGGCGCGGCGGCGGGCGTCCCCGGCGGTGGCGCGACACCGACCGTGTCCTTCTTCATGAGGTCCTTCCGGCGACCGCAGGCAGGCCGACCGCGCCGGTGCCGGCAGCGACCGCCTCGCGATCGAGCGTCGACCACTCTTGCCACACCCCGGCGAGACCTTCCTCGAAGTTGTATCGCGGCGACCAGCCAGCGGCTCGGGCGCGGCTCGGATCGACGATCACGGCCGGCATTTCACCAGGCCTCGCCGCGCCGTGACGGACCGGCAGCTCGGCGCCCGTCACCCTGCGCACCGCGTCGAGCACCTCGAGCACCGACAGCGACTTGCCGGTACCGATCACCACCGGGCCCCTCCAGTTCTCGCTCGCGAGCGCCAGCCGCACCGCCTGGACGACGTCAGCGGCGTGGACGTAGTCCCGCACCTGCTGCCCGTCGCCGTATACCTCGAACGTGCCACCCAGCCGGATCGCGCGCATCAATCGCGCCACGATGCTGTCCTTGGCCTGCATGCCTCCTCCGTACACGTTCGTCAGCCTGAGCGCCGTGCAGCGCACCCCGTAGGAGGCCGTATAGGCCGACATCAGCATCTCGGCTGCCGCCTTCGTCGCGCCGTATGGGGTGAGCGGGCGCAGCGTCGCCGCCTCTGAGATTGCCGGAGCCTCCATTGGGCCCGTAACTGCGTTAGTCGACGCAAATACCAGTGCGGTCGCGCCCGCCGACCGCGCCGCTTCGAGCAGGGCGTGGGTAGCGGCGACGTTCGTCCGGTACGTCAGGTCCGGGTGCTCGAGCGAGCGCAGGACCGAGGTCACCGCCGCCAGATGGACGATCCAGTCGCAACCTTGCGCGAAGCACTGCTCGAGCACCGACGGGTCGCCGAGATCGCCCTGGATCAGCTCCACCGCCGGATCAGGATGCGGCTTCAGATCGACCACCCGGACGCGGGCCCCGGCGGCGGACAGCTCTGAGACGACGTGACGACCGATGAAGCCCGACCCCCCGGTCACCAGGACCCGGCGGCCGCGCACGGCCGCCTGCTCGGCGGTGCTCACTTCACGGGCGCCAGCTCGGCTCCGGTCCGAGGGAGCTCGCTGGCCGTGTCGCGCCAGCGGACCGTCGGCATGATTGCGGCGAGGTCGACCCGATCCCTGTGGCGCTCGACCACGTCGAACAGGTGGTCGATCAAGGTCGTGCTCAGGAGCGTCGGCTTGAGCCCGAGCTTCTCGAGCGCGGAGTGCTTGGCGTTGTAGTAGTGGTTCTCGAGCTCGACGCGAGGGTTGTCCACCTCATCGATCGTGCACTCGCCCGGATACTCATCGGCGATCGTCTGCGCGATCTGCCGGACCGACATCGACTCGGTGAACTGATTGAAGACGCGGAACTCGCCACGGTCTGCCGGGTTCTCGGACGCGATCCGGATGCACTCGACCGTGTCGACGATGTTGATCAGACCGCGCGTCTGCGAGCCATTGCCGTAGACCGTCAGCGCGTGGCCGAGGACGGCCTGGATCGTCATCCGATTGAGCACCGTTCCGAACACGCCGTCGTAGTCGAAGCGCGTCGCGAGCCGGGGGTCCATCTTGGTCTGCTCGGTGTCGGCGCCGTACACGACGCCCTGATTCAGGTCGGTCGCCCGCAGCCCCCAGATCCGGCAGCCGAACTCGATGTTGTGGCTGTCGTGCACCTTCGAGAGGTGATAGAAGGACCCGGGCCGCTTCGGGTAGAGCACGCGGTCGCTGCGACCGTTGTGCTCGATCGTGATCCACCCCTCCTCGATGTCGATGTTCGGAGTGCCGTACTCGCCCATCGTGCCGAGCTTGACCAGGTGGATGTCGCGGTCGATGTCTGCGATCGCGTACATGACGTTGAGCGTGCCGACCACGTTGTTGGTCTGCGTATAGACCGCGTGGGCCTGATCGATCATCGAGTAGGGCGCGGCGCGCTGCTCGCCGAAGTGCACGATCGTGTCCGGCCGGAAGTCGCCGACCATCTTGTGCACGAGGTCGGGGTCACACAGATCCCCCACGTACGAGCGGATCGCCTTGCCGGTCAGCTCGGCCCACGCCGAGACGCGCTCCTCCAGCGTGGCGATCGGGATCAGGCTCTCGACTCCCATCTCCTCGTCGTAGCGACGGCGAGCAAAGTTGTCGTTCACCGCCACGTCGTGACCCAGCGCGGAGAGATGTAGGGCCGTCGGCCACCCGAGGTACCCGTCACCGCCAAGGACCAAGATTCGCATTACGACTGCTCCAATGCCTTCGCTCGATAGGGGCTCTAGCGCTCGCCGCGCAACCCCGTGGGCCACGGGATGGCGGCCGCCAGTCTTCAGTCGCCGCCGAACAAGCGCACGAGGATAGCCGACCCGGCAGACCAGATATACCGAAACCCGGTGTTGGTTACGGGTTATTCGGTCGCCGGCTCGGGTTCCGATCGACGGCGGATGCTAGCGTCCGTCTCGATATTGCGCGGGACGTATCGTCCATTTGCACGGGCGATGTCAGCGTCCCCGACTGCTACCTTCGACGCCTTCAAGTGCTCGACCAGACTCTAGAAGCACCTCCGCTGCACGTCCCTGACCTGCCCCCTCCCGCCCAGCCGGAGCGTCGTCGGCCGTGGATGGACTTCGTCATCCGCTACCGGTGGCTGCTCGGCGCGATCGGCCTCCTCGTGGTCTCGGTGGGCGTCGTTCTGTGGGGGGGAACGCGCCCAGGCTATGACCCCTACGGGTGGCTTGTGTGGGGCAAGCTGACGATCCATTGGAACCTCGACACCAACGGCGCGCCGTCGTGGAAGCCGCTGGCGTATGTAATCACGGTTCCGCTCGCTGTGTTCGGGCACTACGCGCTGTGGATGTGGATGGTGATCGCCGTCGCGGTCTCCCTGGCCGGGCCGATCTTCGCTTGGCGGATCGCCTTCTGGCTCACCGAATCGCCACCCGAGCGCCGGTACGCGTCCTATGCCGCCGGTGCGTTCGCGGCCGCGGCAGTGCTCGGCATCGCGCCGGGCGTCGGACTCGGTGTCGGGTATAGCCACTTCATCTTCAGCGCCCAGTCGGACACGATGATCGTGTCCCTGTGCCTCGCGGCGATCGACTGTCACCTGTGTGGCCGGCGGCGCTGGGCATTCTGGCTGTGGGTCCTCGCGTCGCTTGGGCGCCCCGAGGCGTGGCCGTTCCTCGGCGTCTACACGGTCTACGTATGGCGCGTGATCCCGTCGATGAGGAAGTGGGTGCTCGCCGGGCTCGCGCTCATCCCCGTTCTGTGGTTCGGGATTCCCGCGATCTCTGCCAAGAGCTGGTTCGTCGCCGGTAACAACGCCCTGCACTCTCCGCGAGAGCTCCACGGCAGCAAGCTGACCGGAACGATCCAGCGCTTCCATCACCTGCATGCGGCGCCCGTCTGGATCGCCGCGACGATCGCGACGATCCTCGCTTTCATCTCGGTCCCGCCGGCCCTTCTCCGCCATCCACGCGAGTGGTGGTCCCGCCTTCCTCACCGGCAGCGGTGGACGCTGATCCTCGCCGCGGGCGCCCTCAGCTGGCTGGTGATCGAGATCGCGTTCGTCCTACACGGCTGGCCGGGAGTCCCGCGCTACCTGTTCGAGCCGGCCGGTGTCGTCGCTGTGCTCGCCGGGATCTTCGTGGGACGGGTGATCCTCGATCTTCCGAGCCTGATCGCATCCAGGCTGTCACGACCACGGATCAAGCCACCGCTGGCCGCTCGCCTCGGCAACTGGAGCGCGCTGTTCGTACTGGCTGTGCTGGTCGTCGCGATGGTGCCGGCGGCCAGAACTGCGCTCAGGTCGGAACGCTTGGATCTCAGGCATGAGCGTGCTCGCGCGATGGAAATCAACCGTCTCTCCACCGTCGTCAAGCGAGTCGGCGCCGCCCGGATCCTCGCCTGCGGGCAGCCGGATATCGAGATCGGCTATCAGAGTGTCCTTGCGTGGTACCTCGGGGTGAAGATCGGCGCGCTGTACGTCAGCCCGACGTACAACCGGCTCCATCCGCATGCGCTCGTGAAGCTGCTCCCATTGTCGAATGGCTGGGTCGTGTTCAGCAGCCATGTGACGGCGTCCTCAGCGCCTGCCTGCCGCGGCCTGCACTTCGTTTACCGCTCTTAGTGCTACCCGCGGTGCACTCAGCCGGGCGCGGCGCTGGATGAGGGTCTTCGTCGCGGGAGCAAGCGGAGTGATCGGGCGGAGCCTGATCGGCCGGCTCCTCAGCGCAGGTCACGAGGTGACCGGAATGACGCGATCGGCCGCGCGCGCGGAGGAGATCAGGGCGCGAGGCGCTCAGGCCGTTGTCGTCGACGCGCTCGACGCTCAGGCGCTGACGGAGGCGGTCGTGGCGGCACGCCCGGAAGCCGTGATCCACCAGCTGACCGCGCTGCCCCCGAAGATTCGAGCCGCTTGGTAGCCCAGAGCATCGCGTTCATGTACGCGCCCGAGGGGGCCTGGGTCAAGGACAAGGACGCCCCGCTCGCGATCGATGCGCCGCCACCGATGAGCGAAGCGGTGGCAGCCGTGGTCGATCTCGAGACGCAGGTCCTCGAGGCGGGCGGGATCGTCCTGCGCTATGGCTACTTCTATGGCCCAGGGACACAGTTCGGGCCCGACGGGTTCTCCGCGGAGCTCGCGCGAAAGCGCCAGCTCCCGGTGATCGGCTCGGGCGACGCGTGCTGGTCGTTCATCCACGTCGACGACGCCGCTGCTGCCACCGTCGCGGCGCTCGAGCAGGGCTCGTCGGGGGTCTACAACATCGTTGACGACGAGCCCGCTCCAGCTCGCGATTGGGTCCCTGTGTACGCGGCGTCGGTAGGTGCGAAACCGCCGAGAAGGCTCCCGGCCTGGCTCGCCAGGCTGGTCGGTGGACCGGCGGGTGCCGCGGTCATGACCACGCAGCGCCGCGCCAGCAACGCCAAGGCCACACGGGAGCTCGGCTGGACACCGCGGTACGGGAGCTGGCGCGACGGGTTCAGGGCGGGAGCGACATAGACGTACCATCGCGGGATCGTGAGCGGCGGCGGCTGCGCGGCGTCCCGCGGCTCGGGCTCACCGCCACGGTGCTGGCGGCAGCCGCCGTGATCCTGCTCGTTGCGGTGGTGGTCGCGGCGACGCGCGGTGGCGCGCCTCCACCGCTGCCGCTGCCCGGCACGGGCACCGTTCCTCGGCAGGGCGATCCGTTCGCGTACACCTCCTCGCGCGCGGCGGATTTCGTGGCGCGGGCCACCGCCGGTTCCGCACACGTGCTGTTCACCAAGAGCCCCGGGGGCGTGCTTGCGACCGCCGCCAGGGTCGCGGGACTGCGCAAGCTGATCGACGCCGCCACGGCTGGCTCCCAGGTCGATCCGAACATCCTCGAGGCGCTGGTGTTCCTCGAGAGCGCCGGACGGCCGAACGCGATCGCGGGGGTCGACCCGGTCGGCGCTTCGGGATTGACCCAGATCCTCGCGCAGACCGGACAGTCCCTGCTCGGCATGCACGTCGACCTGGCGCGCAGCCGCAGCCTCACGGCGGCGATCGACCGCGCCTCTTTCCTTGGCCAGACGGCGCGCGTCGCGCGACTGGAACGTCAGCGGGCTCGCATCGACGAGCGCTTCGACCCGGCCAAGGCGCTCGCGGGCGCGGTGCGTTACCTGGAGATCGCGCGGCGTGATCTGGGTCGCGCGGATCTTGCGGTCGTTTCCTACCACATGGGGATCGGCAACCTCCAGCAGGTTTTGGCCGACTACGGCGCCGGCTCCTCGGTTCCGTATGTGCAGCTCTATTTCGACACGGCGCCGGATCACCACGGCGCCGCGTACCGGCTGCTGTCGGGGTTTGGCGATGATTCCTCGCTGTACTACTGGCGGGTGCTCGGGGCCGAGCAGGTCATGCGGCTGTATCGCGCCGACCGAGGCGCGCTCGTGCGCCTGAATGGGTTACAGACCACGACGGACTCGACGGCGCTGGTGCTGCACCCTCCTGACCGCACTCCCCGCTTCTCGAGCCCCGAGCCACTCGACTACGCGTACGCGAGCCGCGCGGTGATCCCCCTTCCGGCCAACGCCGCCGCGCTCGGGCTGGCCTACGACCCTTCGATCGGGTCGCTCGCTCGCCGACTCGGCGTGCGGCCAGCCCTCTATCGCGGGCTCCGGCCGGCGGCGCTCGACCTGCTGATCGAGCTTGCCGCGCGGGTGCGGACTCTGTCGGGGGGTACGGCGCCACTGACCGTCTCGAGCGCGGTCACCGACGCTCGCTATCAGGGGCTGTTGGGGGTCCCTGACCCGCCCGCTGCCGCCGGCTGGTCGTTCACGATCGCTCGCCGGTACGTGAACCGCAGGCAGGCGGAGGCGTTCCAAGCCATGCTCGACCGGCTCCAGGCGCTCAACCTGATCGCCTGGCAGCGCTATCCGTCGGAGATCGAGGTGACAGTCGCCTCGGGCGCGTCGCGGGTGATTGCAGCCGGGCCGTGAGTCGTGCTCGGGTCTCGAGGTCAGTCTCGGTGGCGTACTCCGGGCGGACCACGTGTGGATCGTCGTTGCGAGCCATCGGTTCGCGAGCTACCGCGGGGCGCCGAGCGCAGCCGAGTGAGGAAGGCTAGGGTTCGCCGCAGTGACTGACGCCGTCCGGACGCCCGACGAGCTGCTTCAGGGCCTTCCCGAGTTTCCGTTCGAGCCGAGCTACCGTGAGTTCGAAGGGCTGCGGCTGGCGCACGTGGACGAGGGCGCTGGCAGCCCAGTGATGTTCCTGCACGGCGAGCCCACGTGGTCGTTTCTGTGGCGCAAGGTTCTGGGTCCGGTGCGCGAGGCCGGTTACCGCTGCATCGCGCCCGACCTGCCGGGGTTCGGTCGCTCCGACAAGCCCATCGACATCGAGTGGTACACGTACGACCGCCACACGGCGAGCATCGAAGCGCTGCTCGACGAGCTCGCGCTCGACGACGTGACGCTCGTCGTGCACGACTGGGGCGGGCCGATCGGGTTGCGGGTTGCGGTGGCGCGTCCCGAGCAGGTCAGCCGGATGGTGATCCTCGACTCGGGGATCTTCACGGGGACCCAGCGGATGGCGGACACGTGGCTGCAATTCCGCGAGTTCGTGCGGCGCAGCGAGGACCTGCCGGTCGGATTCCTCGTGCGCGGCGGCTGCAGGCACGACCCCGGGGACGAGGTGATCGCGGCCTACGACGCGCCGTTCCCGAACGAAGCGTCGAAGGCGGGGGCGCGGGCGTTCCCGCTGATCCTGCCGACCTCGCCGGAGATGCCGGGGGCGAGCGAGGGTGTCCAGACCCTGCGAGCGCTGCGATCGGATACCCGGCCGAAGCTGATCATGTGGGCCGACAGCGACCCCGTGCTGCCGCTCGAGACGGGGCGGCGGTTCGCCGCCGCGGTCGGCAGCGAGCTGCATCACGTGATCGCCGACGCCGGTCACTTCCTCCAGGAGGACGCCGGCGAGCACATCGGCCGCCTGATCGCCGAGTGGTTGCGCGCCGGGCCCTGACCCGAAGCCTGGCTGAAAAACCGCGTCCCAGTTGCGCTTTCTCAGCCAGCCCCTAGGAGACGGGCGCTTTCTGCGGCTCGGGCGCCGGTTGCTCGGCGGCCGGGGCTGCCGGTTCGACCGGCAACGCGGGCGCGGGTGGTTCCTTGGCGGCGCGGGCGATCGTCTCCTCCATTCGCGCCTCGTAGGCGGCACGGGCAACGTGGTCCGGCCGCGCCAGCACCTGGTCGCCCCGAATCCACCTCGATATCGCCTCGGCGGCCGAGCGCGGCGTCAGCGCGACGAAGCGCACCATGCCCGTCAGCGACTTCGGCACGTAGACCTCGAAGCGCCCGGTCTGGAGCGCCTCGACGATCGCGTTCGCCACGTCGTCCGGCTCGACCGGCTTGAATCCGCGGGTCATCACGAGGCCAGAGCCGAGCTCCGTATTCACCACCGTTGGCATCACGACGCTCACCCCGATCCCGGTCCCCCGGAGCTCCTGGCGCAGGGATTCGCTCAGTCCGACCACCGCGTGCTTGGTGGCGCAGTAGGTGGCTCCGCCCGAGAACCCGAACTTGCCGGCCGCCGAGGCGATCTGGACCAGGTGGCCGCGCTGGCGCGGCAGGAAGCGCTCGAGCGCCAGCTTCGACCCGTAGATCAGACCGCGGAGGTTGATGTCGATCATCCGGTCCGCGCAGGCGTCGGTCTCCTCAACGAAAGGCCCGATCGGCATGATCCCGGCGTTGTTGATCAGGACCTCGAGCGGCCCAAGCCGATCCTCGACCTGATCGAGGAACGCCGCGAAGCTTGCGCGATCCGTGACGTCGAGGGGCAGACCGATCGCCCCGCCCCCGAGCTCTCGGGCGGTGCGCTCCGCCAGCTCTGACTCGATGTCCCCGATAGCGACGCGCGCGCCATGCGCAAGCAGCGCCGCCGCGGTGGCGCGACCGATGCCGCGGCCCCCTCCAGTGATGGCAACGACCTGACCGGCAAGCGAGCGTAGGGGTTTGGCCATCTGAGTCCTCCTCGGGTCGTTGTTGACTGGACGGTATCGGTCGCCGCATCCCGTCGCCTGGCTCAGGTGTCAACGCCCCTGGCTATCCTGTCGATCGATGGCGTATTTCCGCTACGACGGACAGCGGCTCGCCTACACCGTCTACGGGGAGGGGCCCAACGCGACGGTGCTGATGCCAGGGATGCTGATGTCCCAGAAGATGCAGGTCCCGCTGGCCCGCAACCTGGCCGCGCTCGGCAGTCGCGTGATCACGTTCGACCCGCTCGGCCATGGCGCTTCGGACCGGCCGCGAGACATGTGGCGCTACTCGATGCAGGCTTTCGCCGACCAGACCATCGCGCTGCTCGATCACCTCCAGCTCGAAGAGGCGATCGTCGGCGGCACATCGCTCGGAGCGAACGTGACGCTCGAGCTCGCGGTGCTGGCGCCCGAGCGGCTGCGCGGGATGATCCTCGAGATGCCGGTGCTCGACAACGCGATCCCGGCATGCGCGGCCGCGTTCACCCCGCTCCTGTTCCTGCTCACGTTCGGCGAGCCGGCGATGAAGTTCCTCGCGCGCGGGGCTCGGGCCATTCCGCGCCAGCACGTGCCGTTCCTGCTCGAACTGGCCCTCGACACGATCTCGCAGGAGCCCGGTCCGAGCGGCGCGGCCCTGCAAGGGATCCTGTTCGGGCGAACCGCACCGCACCGCACCCAGCGCAGGACCTTTGAGATGCCGGCGCTCGTGATCGGGCACCCGCGCGATCCCATCCACCCGTTCTCGGACGCGGACATGCTCGCCCGAGAGCTCCCCAACGCCAGGCTGATCGGGGCTGACTCGGTGATCGAGTTGCGGCTGCACCCGGAGCGACTGACCGCCCAGATCGCAGCGTTCGTCGAGGACTGCTGGAGCGCGGCCCGTGCCCATGGGGCCGGCCTGCGCCACACCGCCAGCGGCTAGAGGCACCGCCCGTACGGCGAAACAATCGGCCTCCCCGATCGTCTCTACCCCGAGCCATGACCGGAGTGATCGACCGACTGGCGCGCTCGTCACGCCTCGACGCTACCGTGCCGCCTGATGCCAGCTAGGCGCCGTCTGACCCTGGTCTCGATCGCTGCCCTGGCGGGGACCGTCGGGCTGGCGAGCGCCAAGGTCTCCTCGCACGGCGCATCTCAGGTCGCCGGGCCCGTGAGCGTGACCGTCAACCAGGGTGCGGTCGTGGGACGGGTCCCTCCCGGATACCTGGGGCTGTCGATCGAATACTGGTCGTTCGAATCCTCAGCCGGGCGGCACCCGACCGCCGTCGACCCGATCCTCGTCCAGCTCGTCCGCAACCTGCGTCAGGGTCGGTCGATGGTGTTCAGGATCGCCGGAGGCAGCACCGACGTCACCTGGTGGCCGGTCCCCGGCTACAAGCGCCCCGGTGGCGTGAACTACGACCTGTCGAGCGGGCGGCTGGGGGTGATGAGGGCGTTCGCGGCGCAGGCCGGCGTACGCCTGATGCTGGGACTCAATCTCGCCGCGAACAGCCCGGCGCTCGCCGCGGCTGAGGCACGCGCGATCGTGAAAGGAATCGGCCGCAGCAGGATCTATGCGCTCGAGCTCGGCAACGAGCCTGAGCTGTATGGAAACCCCGCATTCCCTTTGTACACAACGAAGTCTGGCAAGCCCGTCATGGCTCGCCAGCCTCCATATGACCTGGGGGGGTACATTCGCGACTTCGCGCGGTTCGGAGCGGGGCTCCCGCGGCTGCCGCTCGCCGGCCCGGCCAGCAACGGTGCCGATTGGCTCGGCAACAACCTCTCGCAGTTCATCTCCTCCGCGCCGCGGCTGGGGGTGGTGACGATGCACCGCTACCCGCTCCAGGCGTGCTTCGTGGATCCGAAAGCGCCCAACTACCCGACGATCCCCCGCCTGCTGGCGCCATCCGCTTCGGTCGGCCAGGCTCAGGCCGCAATCCCATTCATCGCCGCTGCCCACGCCCACCACCTTCCGTACGCGATCGACGAGATCAACTCGATCTCATGCGGCGCTCCGCCGGGCATGACCAACAGCTTCGCGATGGCGCTGTGGGCGCTCGACACGCTGTTCGCCCACGCGAAGGCCGGGGTCGACATCATGAACATCCACACCTGGCAGGGAGCCATCTACCGCCTGTTCCGCTTCTATAAGACTCCCTCCCGGTGGCAGGCCACGATCGAGCCTGAGTACTACGGGCTGATGATGTTCTCCCGCGCAGCGCCACCGGGCTCGCAGCTGCTGGGAACGTCGAGCGGGAGTCAGGTGATCAGGGCGTGGGCGACCCGCGCCCCGGACCGAAAGGTCCGGATCGTCCTGATCAACACGGACACGAAGCACGCGCATGCGGCATCGGTCCACGTTTCAGGCGCGCCCGTGCCGGCGTCGCTCAAGCGGCTCCTCGCGCCGAGCGCGTCGGCCAGCACCGGCGTCACGCTGGGGGGGCAGAGCTTCGCGACGCCAACCTACACCGGTCTGCTCACCGGGGCACCGCTGACGACGCCGATAGGCGCGAGCGCGGGGGCTTACTCCGTGTCGCTGCCAGCCGCAAGCGCCGCGATGCTCACGCTCGGTTAGGCGGGCTGCGCTCGCCTGCGCAGGATCTATCCAGGCGGCCGCGGATCCGGTGGCTCGCCGATGTCCCGGCCCGTCGGCCGGAGCTCCTCGTCGAGCTCGAGCTGCCAGTAGTAACGGGTGAAGGTGATCGGAGCGCGGAACTCGCCGACATGCGGCTCGATCGACTCGCCGCAGGCCATCCGCACGATCAGCTCGGGGTACGTCCGCCCTTCGCGCGCCGCGTACATGGGCGCCGGAAAGGCGCCGCCGAAGCGGGTGTTGACGTCGGTGATGCCAAGCCCGATGTCCTTGTCGCGGAACACCTGGATCGTGCATGGCCCCCGGACGCAGAGCGCCTCGGCGACCCGCCGGCCGAGATCGACCAGTTCGTTGTCGGCGATCACCGTTCCCTTGATCGACTCTCCTCCCCGCGACTCGATCATCGTCCGGGGAATCGCGTTCAGGCACCTGCCCTCGAGGTCGGACAGCGTGTCGATCGAGAACTCGGGGCCGTCCATCAGCTTCTGCACCATCGCCGGCTCGCCGATGTACTCCACGAAGAAGTCCGCGGCGCGTGAATCTGCGGCACGGTGGATCGAGCGCGCGCCCGACCCCCAGCGGGGCTTGACCATTACCGGGAAGCTCTCGACCGACTCCGCCGGAAGGACCGTCGGGGGCGTCGGCAGCCCGAGGCGCTCGAGCAGAAGGTGCGTCTCGTACTTGTCGAAGGTCGCCCGCGCGATCTCGGGATCGGGGACGAACGCCGGGAGCTCGCCCGCGGCGCGAGCGACCGCAAGCACTTCGAGGTCGAGGTCCGTCAGCGGAACTACGGCCCGCACCCCGTGACGCTCGCAGAGCTCGCGCAGCGCCGGCACGTAGCCGGGGTCGTCGATCCGCGGCACCGCGTAGCGGTGGTCGGCGGCGTACTGTGCCGGCGCGAGCGGGCTGGGGTCGGCCGCGACCGCCGTGGCGTGCTGGGCGAACGCCGAGACGATGTCGTATCGCTTGCCCACTCCCGTGAGCAGCACGCCTATGTCCCGCTTGGAGGGTGCCACCCGCCTGTCTCTCCCTTGTAGAGGCCGTGGCCACTCAGAACCATTCGAACCGTGCGCGCGAGGATCGTTAGGTCGAGCTGCAGCGATCGATGTTCGACGTACCAGATGTCGAGCTCGATCCGCTTGCTCCACGGCAGCGACGCCCGGCCGTTGACCTGAGCCCATCCCGTCAGCCCGGGCTTGACCGCCAGCCGGAGGCGCTGACGCTCGGTGTACTGCTCGACCTGCACCTGGAGGGTAGGCCGCGGACCAACGATCGACATCTCACCCCGGACCACGTTCCACAGGTTCGGAAGCTCATCGAGCGAATACCTGCGAAGCCAAGCGCCGACCTTCGTCACCCTGTCGTCCCCTTCCTGGATCGCAAGCCCGGCGCCGGTGAACTCCGCGCCGCGGACCATCGTGCGGAGCTTGAAGATCGTGAACTGCACGCCGTCCTTGCCGACGCGGGTCTGGCGGTAGATCGGATGGCCCGGCGACTCCAGGCGGATCGCGAGCGCGAACAGTGCGATGAAGGGGGCGGTCACAGCCGCGCCGGCCCCGGCGACCACGAGATCGAACGCTCGCTGTGCTCCGCTCAGCGCCACTCCGCGACGCGCGACGCCAGAGGACGTCGGTGACGGCTCGTCGGCCGCCGCGTCAGCCGCGCCAGCCGCGCCAGCAGCGCCAGCCGGCTTGCCCCGGACCTCATCGCGCTCGAGCGCCATCAGCGGGTTCCCTCCGCCGGCTCCCAGCCCGCCGGGGTCCCCCGAGCAAGCCAGTCCCACAGTCCCGCGGCGAGCGAGGCGGTCGTGAGCACGTAGTAGCGCGCGATCAGCAGCGGCCTCGCGGGAGCGATCCCCGCCAGCAGCGCCGCGAGCAGCACCGCGAGCTGGACGCCGAGAGCCGCCGCGTACACCCATCCGTGGCCGAGCAGCGCGATGCTCGTACCGAGCACGATCGCGTGCAGGAACGGCGACGCGTAGCGCAGAACTCGATGCGAGCCGATCATCAGCGCGTAAAGGGGGTCGTAGCCGCGAGGGGAGAGCATCCCTCCGCGCACGACGATGGGCCAGGTATGGCTCATCATCCGGCGCTTGCGGGCGAACTCACCCTCGATCGTCGGGACCATCTTCTCCGTCGCTCGCGCATCGCTCGCGTACACCGCAAGCCAGCCGCGCTTGACCATGTTGAACGGGAACGACAGGTCGTGACCCATGATCGGATCCACGACCAGGTAGGTGTCCTTGCGGGTCGCGTAGATCGCCCCGTTGCCGCCGGTCACCGAGCGAACCCGCGACTCGAGCGACCGCAGCGCCATCTCGTAACGCCAATAGAGCCCCTCCTGGTTTGACCCCTGCTCGCTCAGCAGTCGCACCTCTCCACACGCGTAGCCGACCCGATCGTCGGCGAACGGCGCGATCAGATGCCTCAGCGCGTCGCGGTCCCACAGCGTGTTGGCATCCGAGAAGGCGACGATCTCTCCCGCTGCGGCTTGCACCCCGGCATCCTGGGCGCGGATCTTGCCTCCGCGAGGGAGCTCGAGCACGAGGTCGGCGCCCGCAGCTCGCGCTCGCTCGGCAGTTGCGTCCGGTGATCCATCGGAAGCCACGATCACCTGGAGCTTGTCCTGGGGATAGTCGAGCGCTCTCAGGTTCGCGACCCGAGCGGCGATCACCTCCTCCTCGGCATAGGCCGCGACGATCACCGAGACCGAGGGGAGTGTGCGGTCGTCGTCGTCGGGCGTTTGCGGCCCCGGGCGGCGGTGCAGCCTCGCGAGCAGCGCAAGTAGCAGCGCATATCCGGCGTGCGTGTAGACCAGTAGGCCTACGCAGACCCAGAAGCTGACGACGAGCGCGGTCACGGCGGCGGGGATTGTGGCGTACGGAGCGGCCTGGACGCGACCATTGAGGCGAGACCGGACGACGTCACCGGAGGATCGATTCGTAGACGGCCAGCGTCTTCTTCGCAGCCAGATCCCATGAGTAGGGCCCGTGGGCGGCGGCCAGCGCCGCCTCGGCGAGGTGGGCGCGCGCGGCCCCATCATCGATCAGCTCCGCGATCGCCGCACGCAGCGCTGCCGGGTCGTCCGGAGGGACGAGGCGGGCCGCGTCCGCGACCTCCCCGAAACCCCCGACGTCGCTTATCACCACCGGCTTTCCGAACGCCAGCGCGGTTGCGAGCACGCCCGACCAGTCCAGTCGCTCGGTGCGGGAATACGGCAGCACCACGATGTCCGCTCTGCGGAAGAACGCCGGAAGCTCGTCGTCTGCGACGAACCGTGGGATGAAGCGGACATCGCGGGGGGCGAGTGCGTGCAGCGGCTCGAGCGGCATCCGCGGACGTCCCACGATCCAGAGCTCGCCGTGGTTCAGTCCGCGCCACGCCTCGATCAGCACCTCCAGCCCCTTGTACGGGCGAAGCAGTCCGAAAAACAGCGCCACCGGCCCCTCGACGGCGCGCAGCTCGAGCGGAAGCGGTTGCTCGGCCCTCTGCTCGGCGAGGTGGGTGAACGCGCCGTGGTGGATCACGTGCACCTTCCCGGGCGCGATCCCGAGCCTGTCGACCAGCTGCGCACGGCCGTACCTGGAGTGGACGACGATCGCGTCGACCGCTTCGTACAGCCGGTGCTGCGCACGCGCCTGTCCCGCGCGAGGCTCGCGAGGCAGCAGGTCGTGGGCGGTCAGGACGGTCGGGCGGTCGGGCAGGAGATGGCCGTCGAGCCACTGCACGTCGAGCCATTGGAAGTGAACGACGTCCGCGCTCCTCGCTTGACGGCGGTACCGGAGCATGTCCGGGACGTGCTCCGCCAGCTTGCCGGCCCGCCGAAGCGCCGACCCTGGGCGGCCGGGAGCGAGCCGGTAGAAGAGCTCCCGCCGGGCGTAGCCATCGGGCTCAGGAGCGTCCCCATAGGCAAACCGGCTCGTCACGAGCTCCACGGCTGCGCCCGCGCGCGCCAGGGCCCCGCAGAGCGCATGGTCGTAAGGCGGCGTGTACGCCGGGGGGTCGACGACGTGGACTCGCATCACCCGCGTCCCACGCCCGCAGGCCGAGCGCGCTCGGTCGGCGCCTCCGACAGGCTCCGGCCCGCGAGCGCGGCCAGGCGCCCCGCCGTCGACCGGGCAGCAACGCCGCCCAGCGGCTGCAGCCGCGCGCCGCGATCACGCCGCAGACGGCGGACGGCCGGCGCCAGCTCGACAAGCGTCGGCTCCCCGGACCGGCGTCGCAGGCGATCGAACAGGCAGCGCAGCGGATGGCGGACGAGGAGCGCGGATGCCGCCAGCGCACGCGAGGCCGCACCGTCGTCCTCGCGATAGTCGATGCGGAGCCCGCGGGCCCGTGTGGGCGCGAACAGGCTGGGGCGGGCGGTCGCCTCGACGCGCGCGCCGTCCAGCGCGCGAGCCAGGTCGAGAAGCGGATCTCCCGGCTCGGGGAAACGGTCCGCGACGAGGACGACGGTTGCAGCGTGTCTGGTCCCTTCACGCGGACGGTTGGAGAGCGTCAGCCCGGCGAGCTCCTCGAAGCCGAGCAGTCCATCGAGCGCAAGATGACCCACGCGCTCGAGCCGTGAGGCCCCGGGGGAGGACGGCCGCTCGGCAGGATCGACAAGCGGATGCGGCTTGGCCTCCCCGCGGCGGGAAGCTTGTCCTGAGAGCCGGTGCACCGCCCGGCGCAGGCCCGACTTCGGCTCGAATCCCTCATA
>CATPBV010000145.1 GCA_955652345.1 uncultured Solirubrobacteraceae bacterium
ATGCTCTCGCGACGATGGTCGGGGGCGATGAACTGCTCCTCGCGGGAGAAGACGAGCTTCACCGGGCGTCCGGCGGCGCGCGCGAGCGCGGCGATGTGAGCCTCGTAGTGGAAGTCGCACTTAGACCCAAACCCGCCGCCGAGCAGGGGCACGATCACCCGCACGTTCGACTCGGGGATCCCGAGGCAGTGCGCGACGCCGCTGCGCGCAGCGAACGGCGTCTGGCTCGAGGTCCACACCGTCACCCGATCGCCCTGCCATTGCGCGACGATCGCGCGCGGCTCGATCGGGACGCCGTGCGCCCCGTCGGCGACATAGCGGCTCTTGACAACCACGTCAGCGGCCGCGAGCGCCGCCTCGACGTCGCCCTTGACGATCGTCGAGCGCCCGAGCACGTTGCCGTTCAGGCCGAGCGCCTCGTCGGCCTCGTAGGAGGCCCACTCCTCGTGAACGAGCGGCGCATCCTCTGCGAGCGCCCGCTCGGGATCGACAAGCGGCGGGAGCGGTTCGTACTCCACGTCGATCAGCCCGACCGCCTGGTCGGCGAGCTCGGGGGTCATCGCCGCCACTGCCGCGACTACGTCCGCCTCATAGCGGACCTCCTCCTTGGCGAACAGCCGCCGGTCCTTGACGAGCTGTCCGTAGAGCACGTCGGGGACGTCCTCGTGCGTCAGGACGGCGAGCACGCCCGGGAGCGCCCGCGCGCGAGAAGCGTCGATCCGGATGATCCGCGCGCGCGAATGGTCGGCATAGCGAAAGCGCGCGTGCAGCTGGCCCGCGATCGCCAGGTCCGCCGTGTAGCGGCCGGCGCCGGTGACCTTCTCCTTGCCGTCCTGCCGAATGAACGCCCGCTTCTCGGTTGCCGTCGCCACGCCCTTCTCCTCTCGATTCGCGCCGCCCGCAGACGGCTGCAGGGAACAGTAGCCATTGGGAGCGCTTCCGCGCAGCTCAGGTGGCCCCGCTGAGCTGAAGAAATCACGCAGATCTGGGGCCGTGCGGTCCTCGATGTCCCTCCGGCGAGGGTTAGAAAGACCCACCGCAGGGTGGTTGCGGCAGGCTTGGGGCGGTCGCATGCTGTTCACATGAACAAACGCATCACACATATCATCACCACCGGCATCGTCGTCGGGCTTGTGGGCTTGCCCGCGTCTGCGATTGCCACCGGCGGCAGTACCGGACACTCGGCAGCGGCTGGAACGCCGCGCTGCCACACCTCGCAGCTCCGCGTTTCGATCATCGATCGCGAGGGCGCAGCGGGCACTACGTATTGGAACATGGCGCTCCGAAACGTGGGCCGGACGGCGTGTCACATGATCGGCTATCCGGGCGTCGGGCTCGTCGACTCGAACAGCCGCCTGATCAACGTCCTGGTCCAGCGGAGTCCCGTCACACCGGCGCTGTTCGTCACGGTGCGGCCCGGACAGCAGGCCTACTTCACGTTCGGCTATCCAAGTCTGATCGGGGCCTGCCCCAGCCACTTCTCAGCGAACGGCGTGCAGATCATCCCGCCGAACGAGTTCCAGAGGATCGTGCTGAGGACCAGTCGGTTCGACGTCTGCACTCCCTCGTCCGGAGTGGCGAATCCACAGGTGTGGACGGTCCGCCCGACTCCGCACTTCCAGGCATAACCACACTCACAAACGACCATTCGGGGGCCACCGTCACGCTTCGGCGCGGCGGTGGCTCTTAGCATTGACGCAGCGTTAGGTCTGGTCCGGAGCCCGAGCGCCCAGCCCCGCGCGCAGGGCCCGTTCGGCGAGTGCCAGACGCTTGCGGTTCTGGGGGAGATCGTTGACCGCGAACCGTTCGAACAGCGTGCGCAGCTGGCTCTTGACCCCCTCGACGCTGAGATGCACAGCGTCGGCTATCTCCTTGTTGGAGGCGGGCGCGGTGACGCCGCCCGCCCGCACCAGCGGCTGACACAGCGCGGCGAGGATGCGCCGCTGGGTCGGTGTCAGCTCGTCCGGCACAGGCGTGTCGCGCGCGGGCACCGTCAGCCCTTGGGTGTCCGAGACGGGCGCCGAGAAGGCCAGCACGGTGCCGCCGAGTCGCACGCCGTCCCCATTCTCGAGACGGCGTCTTCCCTGCACCAGGCGACCATTCACGAAGGTTCCATTCCGCGAAAGCCCGTCGTCGGCGACTGCCCACTCGCCCGCGACGCGCTCGAGCTCGGCGTGGGCGCGAGACACCTCGGGATCCCACCAGAGTGTTATGTCGTTGGCGCGATCGCGGCCGACGGTGAAGCGGTCACGGTTACCTGCGAGCGCGACGATCTGCTGCCGGTCCTCCTCGTCGCGATACAGCAGAAACGGTACGCCGGCGCGCTCGGCGGCTAGGCGCTCGGCGAGCTCTCGCGCCGTTCTCGGATGAGGCGACAGGCGATCGCTGGGTTCTGCCAAGACGCTGAAGTTATCTGGGAGCCAGCGAGGCTGCCACCCGTTGTGTGACCGACAGGATGCTTGCGAGCGTTCGCGCCTCGCCCAGCACCGCGTAACCACTGCCGCCCAGGTGCTGGAATATGTCGACGCGCGCGCCACGCTGCTGGCCTGTCAGTACGAACTCCCAGACCAGCGCTTGCCGCCCCCGGAGCGTGGTCGAGAAGAACGCGACCCGGCGGTATCCGGGAGTCGGGGCGGTCGCGCTCTCGACGGACAGCCCTTTCGCCCGCGGTGTCAGCGCGTCGCCCGGGGATCGATCGACGATGATCCGCTGTTGACCATCAGTACTCGCGAACTCAGTCCGGAAGAATGTCGCGATTGGACGCTCCGCTTCCACGATGTGCCATCCAGCGGGGTACGCGATGCCGTAGCCGGGACCGGAGTAGTGTGAGAAGGGCGGTGGGACAGGCTTTGCCCTGGCAGCGTGATGCGGGCTCGGGCTCCGGGTGAACGCGAAAGGGGCGGCGATCACCCCCGCGACACATAGCAGCGCGACCAGCGCATAGCTGCGCTTGCGCGAACGCGCTCGTATGAACTCTTCGGTGGAGATGCCCGGGGATCCGG
>CATPBV010000146.1 GCA_955652345.1 uncultured Solirubrobacteraceae bacterium
GCGTAGAGCTGGCCGGTGGAGGTGACCGCCAGGGAGTGCTGGCCGCCGCCGACGGCCACGTCTACGACTGGCCCGGTCGCTCCAGGCAGGGTGACGAGCGTCGGGTTCGGGTTCGGGGTAGCGGTCCCGTTGTTGTTGGTGTCCCCCAGCTGTCCGTACGTGTTGGAGCCGAATGCATAGAGCTGGCCGGTCGTGGTGACGGCGAGAGTGTGCCCACCGGCGGCGACCTGCGTGACCCATCCGGTCGCGCCACGCAGAGCAACCAGCGTCGGCGTCGGATTCGGGGCGTAGGTCCTGTCGTTGGTGGAGTTCCCGAGCTGCCCGAAGTTGTTGAGGCCGAACGCGTAGAGCTGACACCCAGAGATGGGCAAGTTCGCCCTTGCGGGCTCGGCGAAAAGCCAGGCCAAACCAGCCAGCGCCACCAGCAACCCCAGGATCCACAGCCTTGTCGATCCGAACCTAAGCTCCATCCCAGTCCCATCCTTTCTGTACCCCTCCTGCCGCCCCTGTCGGAGCAGCAGCCCGACCTCGCAGAGTGTTGGCTAATGCTTTGACGAGGACGAGCTCGTGCAAGTCGCGGTAGCCGACAAGCCCTCTGTGCACAGAGGTGTGCGAACTGCGGAGCGGACGCCGGCGGATGGTTCCCGTCGACAACCCGCGGCGCCCGCTCTGTCCGTCTGAGTGTGAGCCAAGCTAGCGCGAGGTGCAATCGGTGACGCCCCCCACCTTTTGTCCTGCCGATACCCATCTTTTCGCGCACACGCTCCAGCGACACGTCAGCACTTGCGGACGGCGCGCCGTCGGGCTGTGCGCTCGCGACAGTCAGGGCAATAGGAGGCGGCGCCGTGGACTACGCATGGTTGGTCCGCGCTGTAGCGACATGCAGAGTGACTGAGGAACGTGCTTGGAGGCGCGCGAGAGGAGCTCCTAGACGCCCAGTCGCCTTCCCAGTTCGCCCACGTGCCTGCGGGCGATCGGGACCGTGTGCCCACCGGCGAGAGTTAGCTGCGCGGTGCCTCCGAGCAGCGGCTGCAGCTCGACGGCCCGGGTCAGGTTCGCGAGGTACTGGCGGTGCACACGGACGAAGCCGTGGGGCTCCCAGCGGTGCTCGAGCTCGTTCAGAGTGCGGCGGAGCAGGTAGCGGCCATCCTCGGTCACGACCCGCACGAAGTCGCCGTGCGACTGCACGTACAGGATCGATCTGCGGGCGATCAGGCGCGTCGCGCCGCCCCGCAGGGCGGCCACGGCGATCATCTCACTCTCCGATGGCGCGGCGCCGCCGCGGTGGTCCCGGTCGCCGTTGGCCGCGACGCCCGATTCGACCGCTGTGGCGACCCGGTCGAGGGCCTCCTCCAGGCGCTGGCGGCTCACCGGCTTGAGCAGGTAGTCCGCGGCGCGGAGCTCGAACGCTTCGACCGCCGCATGGTCGTAGGCGCTCACGAACACAAGCTCGGGCCGTGATGCAAAGCGCCGCAGCACGCGTGCCAGCTCGACGCCGTCCAGATCCGGCATCCGCACGTCGAGGAAGATCGCGTCGTAATGCTGGGCCGATGCCTTCACGAGCGCGTTGGCTCCGTCGAACGCGCACTCCACCTCCTCGACGCCCGGGAAGCTCCGCAGGAGCCGCGCGAGGTCCTCGAGCTGGCTGCGCTCGTCGTCGACCGCGAGGATCGTCAGCCGATCCGCGCTCACGTCGTCGCGACCAGCTCTCGCTCGACCTTCGCGCCGCGCAGGTTCGGCACCGACATCACGGCCTTCGTTCCCCTTCCCGGCTCCGATTCGATGCGCAGCGCATAGCGTTCGCCGAACGTCGCCCGAAGCCGCGCATCGACGTTCGAAAGTCCGATACCGCCGCCCGCGCCCGCGAGCGCCGCATCGACCCGGGCGGGGTCCATGCCGACTCCGTCGTCGCTGACGCACAGCTCGACGTCCGACCCGACCACCCGCGCGGTGACCTGAAGCCGGCCACTGCCGGCACGCCGCTCGACGCCGTGGCGGACGGCGTTCTCGACCAGCGGCTGAACCGACATCGCAGGGACGACCGCACTGCGGGTCTGCGCGGGCACGTCGAAGGTCACGTGCAGGCTGCCCCGGAAACGCGCTTGCTCGAGCCGCAGATAACGCGAGACGTGGTCGATCTCCTCTCCCAGGGTGACGTAGGAGCGACCATCGCGAAACAGATAGCGCGTGAACTGCGCGAAGTCGATCAGGAGCTCCCGGGCCTCCTCGGGGCGGGTGTGGATGTCGCCGGCCACCGCAGCAAGCGCGTTGTAGATGAAGTGTGGAGAGATCTGCGCCCGCAGCGCTCGAAGCTCAGCCTGCGCGAGGCGCTCCTCATGCTCGGCCAACACGGACAGCTCGACTTGGGCGGACACGAGGCTGGCCGCCTCGAGCACAACGCGCAGCTCGTGGTGGCTCGGACGGCCCGGCGAGCGGTAGAAAGCGATCAGCGTTCCCGCTCGGCCGCCCTGCACGATCAGCGGCGCAAGCACGGCCGCGCGCAGCGGGCAGCTCGGATCTGAGGAGACGAGCCGCGGCACGAAGTGGACTTGGTCGTCGGCGGTGGGGGACAGAAGCCTCGAGAGCAGATCACCAGGGCGGACCTGCTCACGGCCTTCGCCATCGATCGCCAGCACCGCGCTTGTGTCGGCCAGCGCGATCGCGGCTGCGCCGGTCAGGGCCCGCAAGTGCGAGACGGCGTGCTCGGCGCTACGAGCGGTCAGCCCGCGGCGGAGATGCGGCAGCGTCGAGATCGCGGCGTGCAGCGCGGACTGCATGGCCGCTTGCGACACCCCCTCGGAGCGTCGTGCGCGTGCGGCCCTCCACGCCGCGATCACGATCGTGGCAAGCCCGGCGCCAAGCAGGACGCCCATTACGAGGTCCATAAATGCTAGATGCCCAATTTCTGGCGCTTGAGTCGCGGCGTGCGAGGAGAGATCATGCGTGCATGAGCTCCACCACCACCATATCTTCATACGAAGAAGCCTGCGAACGCCATCGCTGGGAGGTTCCGGCGCAATACAAC
>CATPBV010000147.1 GCA_955652345.1 uncultured Solirubrobacteraceae bacterium
CGCGATCGCCGGATTGACCAGTCCCATCCCGGCGCCGGCCAGCACGAATCCCGGGAGCAGCACAGTCCAATTCGAGGAGCCGGACAGCCCGCGCATCAACAGCTCGCCGACCCCGATGAGCACCAAGCCGCCGCTCATCAGTATGCGGACCGGAACCCGCTCCGTGAGATTTCCCGCGACCGCGGAGACGAAGAAGCTGACAACGGTGACGGGAAGGAACCTCAGGCCGGTCTGAAGCGGCGAGAGGCCGAGGATTGTCTGCAGGTACAGCGTCAAGTAGAGGAACATCGCGAACAGAGACGCCGACAGGACAAAGGCGACGATCGAGGCACCGACGAACGTCGGCTTGCGGAACAGCGACAGGTCGAACATCGCGTACGGCAGCTTGAGCTGGGCGACCGTGAACACCACCAGCAGCACCGCCGAGCCCGTCAGCAGCGAGACGATCGAGGCGCTCCCCCACCCGTCGGCATTGCCGCGGGTGATCGCGAACACGAGCAGGAACAGCGCGACGGTGAACGTGATCGTCCCGATCCAATCGACCCGCGATCCCTCGGGGTTTCGCGACTCGGCGACCTTGGCCAAGGTCAGCACGGCCGCGGCGATTCCAACCGGAACGTTGATCAGGAAGATCGATGGCCATCCAAGTCCCTCGGTGAGCACCCCGCCCAGCAACGGGCCGACGGCAGCGGATGCGCCGATCGTCGCGCCCCATATCCCGAACGCCGTGCCCCGTTCGCGACCGTGGAACTCCTGGGCGAGCAGTGCCAGCGATGTCGCGAACATGATCGCTCCACCGACTCCCTGGGCCCCGCGGGCGAAAATCAGGAACAGCGCGCTTGGCGATACAGCGCACAGCAGCGAGGTCAGGGCAAATAGCCCCAGGCCGATCGCGAACAAGAGCCGGCGCCCGAACAGGTCCGCCAGAACTCCGGCGGTGAGCAGTAGCGCCGCAAGCGTCAGCGCGTAGGCATCGATCACCCACTGGATGTCGGAGAAGCTCGCGTGAAGGCTGCTCGAGATCTTCGGCAGCGCGACGTTCACGATCGTGATGTCGAGCAGCAGCATGAACGTCGCGACGCAGACGACGGTCAGCGTCCACCACTTACGCTCCATAAGCGCGATCCTAGAGAAGTCGGCGGGAGACGGCTCGCGGCGGTCTACCCGGAACACGCGGGGGCGAACCGCCGCTCTCGGAGTGGCCTACGCGCGACCGTAGACCGGGATCGCCGCTCCGCTCACCGGGGAAGAGTCCTCCGAGAGCAGGTGCGCGATCACCCCTGCGATCTCGGCGGGCTTGACCCAGCGATCGAAGTCCGCGTCCGACATCGAGGCCCGGTTTCCGGGCGTGTCGATGACGCTCGGGAGAATCGTGTTGCAGCGGATCCGATCATCCTTGTATTCGGTCGCGACCGCGCTGCTGAATGCGATCACAGCGGCCTTCGAGGAGATGTACCCCGCGGCGCCGCTGAACGGCTGGAGCGCAGCGCGAGTTCCGACGCACACGATCGCTCCGCCGTCGTGCTCGAGCATCTGGGGCACCACGGCCTGCGTCATCAGGTATGCCGGGCGCAGGTTCAGCCTGAACTGCTTCTCGAAGTCCTCGATCGGCGTCTCGTGGACGCGCTCTCCCATCGCGAAGCCGCCGACCAGGTTGACGAGGCCCGCCAGCGGGGGCGCCCCCTCGCTGACGGCTGCCTCGATGACGCCGTTCACCGATGCCTGTTCGAACAGATCGGCCTCGACCAGCTCGAGCCCATCGCGACGCTCCACCCGTTCGAGCTCGGCCTCGGCGATCCACGGGACCACCACCCGCCAGCCATCGTCGAGCAGGCGCGAAACAACGGCGGATCCGAGCCCGCCCGTGCCTCCTGTGACGATCGCTGTGCGGTCCATGACTGATGTCCGCCGGCCACTCTATCTTCAACGCGCCGTGGAACTCGAACGATTCTCTGAAGCCCGCGAGGCTCAACCCGGCCCGTCGCGCACGGTCGCGCAGATGGAGTCTGACCTTCGCGAGCTGGTCGCGACGGTCCAGAATCCGCACCTGCGACAACTGCTGAGCGCGGTCTTCGGCGAGGGCTCGCCGACATGGGTGCGCTACCGCAGTGCGCCCGCCGCGAAGCGCTATCACCAGGCCTACCCACACGGCCTGCTCGAGCATTGCCTGACCGTCGCTCAGGCGGTGAGCGCGATCTCCGCGACGTTCCCGGGAATCGATCGCGACGTCGCCGTCACGGGCGCGCTCGTGCACGACATCGGCAAGCTCGAGGCGTACGAGATGCGTGACGGCGCGATCTCGATGACCGACGAGGGGCGGCTGTACGGCGAGATCCCGCTCGGCTATTACACGGTCAGGCGCGCGATCGAGTGCCTCGACGGCTTCCCGGACGAGCTCGCCCAAGCGGTGCTGCACATCGTCCTGAGCCACCATGGAGCGCTCGAGCACGGGAGCCCGGTCGTGCCGTGCACTCGTGAGGCCACGCTCGTCCACATGATCGACAACCTCGGCGGCCGGCTCGGGAGCTTCGACCGGCTGGAGCGGGAGTTGGCGGCCGGGGAGGTCTGGTCGGGCTACGACCGGGCCCTCGGGGCGGGCGCGTACTTCGGGGACCGCGCCCTGAACGGACGCGCCGCCGCCGCATAGCCGGGCGAGGGACGCTTCGGACGGGCGAGGTTGCGCTGATTGCCTGAAGACAAGGTGCATAAGGCGACAAGCTGCGTGCGACCGCGCACGCGTGACGCCTCAAGCACGTGATATGTGCACAGCGCGTCACGCGTCGCCGACAAAACGTGTCTTGACGCGCTATGCACCCTCCGCGGCGCCGTCGCGGGCGTCAGGGCCATCGAGTCGACCCAGGCCGCCCCCAACCATCTTCATTGAGGCCGTTCCCCCGCTGGCGTCATCGTCTTGTGGTTAGGCCTCAAAACCCCGCGAGCCCTGTTACAGCGGCGTTTCCACCTCCTTCGGGTGCGCTCCAAATCACCGCAAATTGCGATCGCCACAGGGTCGCCTTTCTCCAGCTCCGGTCGCCACGACTACAGTTGCAGGCGATGGCCAAGGACACCGAGAAGCTGATCCGTCAGCTCTCCCTGATCTCGTACCTGATGGCCGAGCGGCGCCCGGTCACGGCGCCCGAGATCCGCCGGGATGTCGAGGGCTACAGTGCGATGAACGAGGACGCCTTCGCCCGCCGTTTCTACGCCGACCGCTCCGAGCTCGAGTCGCTCGGGATCGTGCTGTCGGTCGAGAAGCCCATCGACGGGATCGTCGAGCACGAGACGTACTCGCTTCCGCCGGAGAACTTCCACCTGCCGCCGATCGCGTTCACCGATAAGGAGCTCGCGGCGCTGCACACGGCTCTGCACCTGCTTGACGGCGAGTTCGCGTATGCCGAGCCATTGCGTCTCGCGCTGCAGCAGATCTCATGGGGGCGTCCCAGCCCGCTCACAGCGCCCGAGCAGCACACGGTCGCGCTGGGGATCACGGGCTCCGCGGGCGGGCACGAGATCTCACAGCGCCTGGCAAAGATCGAGACCGCGATCTTCCGCCGCAAGACGATCCTGTTCGACTACTACACGATGGAGCGCGACGACACGGGGACACGACGGGTGGACCCCTATCAGCTCCTATACCAGGGCGGCCAGTTCTACGTGGTCGGGCGCTCCCACGAGCGGGACGCCATCCGAGTCTTCCGGCTGTCGCGGATCCGAGGCAAGGTGGGCTACGCGACCAAGGCCGAGCGCGACTTCCAGCGGCCGGCCGGGTTCGACCCTCGCGCGTACGCGAACAGGATCCACTGGCAATTCGGTGATCCGATCGGCACCGCCGAGATATGGATCGGAAGCCGGATCGCCTGGCAGATTGCGCGTCACTTCGGCCGCTACGGAGAGGTCCGCGACGAGGGCGCGGACGGCGACAGCGTGTTCGTCACCGCATACGCCAATGCTCGCCAGCTGATCGCATGGGTGCTTGGCCTCGGCGAGCACGCCCGGATCCTCGCTCCAGCGGAGCTGGCTGCCGAGTTACGCGACCGGCTGGAGCTGCTGATCGAGCGCCACACCGGCGACCCACGCGCTGCGCTGGGAATCAAAGCCGGCGAGAGCCATCAGCCGAGCGATGGCGACGGATACGGAGCAAGCGCCGCCGACCGACGCCCAGACGCCGGCGCAGACGATCGACTGGAGCGGACCGAGCGTGCCGAGCAAGCCGCAGCAGGTGAGCACGGGGTCCGCTCGGACGGCGAATCAGACAACGGTCACCATCCCGAAGTGGCCATCCGTCCGGAGCGCTTCGCCCGCCTCGTCACGCTTGCGAGCATCCTTATCGAGGCCGGGCGAGCAGGACGGCGGCTGAGGGCAGCAGAGTTGTGCACGGCGCTGAAGCTCTCCGAGCAGGAACTGCGTGAGGACATATCGCTGCTGAACGTGGTCAACTTCGGCGCCGGCACGTATGTGCTCTACGCC
>CATPBV010000148.1 GCA_955652345.1 uncultured Solirubrobacteraceae bacterium
AGCCTCGGTGGGGGCGATCTCCGGGGCGGTCGGGACCTACAGCGCCACCTCGCCGGACTTCGAGGCGCGGGTGCTGGCTCGCCTCGGGCTCGAGCGCGAACCCGTCTCGACCCAGATCGTGGCGCGCGACCGCCACGCCGAGCTGCTGGAGGCGATCGCTCTGGCCGGCGCCGGGCTCGAGCGCTTCGCCACCGAGCTCCGGCATCTCGCGCGCATCCTGCGCTCCAACGCCCAGGCCGCCGTCGAGGATGTGGTGCTCTGGCACGAGCGCGACATCTCCCACTCCTCGGTCGAGCGGATCATCCTGCCCGACTCGACCATCCTGCTCGACCACATGCAGCGGCGGATGCTCGGGCTCGTGCGGGGCATGGTCGTGAACGCCGACCGCATGCGCGAGAACCTCGAGCTGACCCACGGAGCCCTGTTCTCGCAGCGCGTCCTGCTCGCTCTGGTCCAGCAAGGCTCGAGTCGCGACGACGCCTACCGTGTCGTACAGCGGCTCGCCCAGCGGGCGATCGACGAACGGCGACCGCTGCGGGAGCTGCTTGCGGCCGACCCCGCCGGTGAGGGTCTCGATCTCGACGCGATCTTCGACTACGAGCCGTTCGTCCGGAATACGGGTCAGATCGTCGCCAGGCTGGACGAGATCGCGTGACCTCGGTGGACACCGCCGCCCCGAGAAATCAGCAGACGATGATCTCGGCCAAGCGACCACCCGAGCGGGCAAGGCGCGCGTCTCGAGTCACCAGGGGACATTCGAGCGCCTCGGCGAGAGCGACGTAGGCGGCGTCGTAGGCAGTGAGACTCTGGCGCAGACTGAATGCCCGGCGACGCAGAGCGTCGTCTGCGGTCCACCGATAGATTTGTAGATCGTCGAAGTCAGTGAGGGCATCCTGCGCCCTTGCAGGACTGAGATGCGCGGCCTGGGTGAGCCCGCGTAGCGCGGAGACGACCTCGTAATCGAGCAGCGCGGGCGCGTGCAGCTCCAGGCCCGATAGGCGCGCGCGCACCCGTTCGCTGCCCGGCACTGCGCTCAGCGCGTCGACCACCGCAGAGGCGTCGACAACAATCACCCGTCAGCTACCGCTCCCAATTGCTGCTCACGGTCGGCCCGCCCCGCTCGGATGGCCTCCGTCGCCGATTCGCGGGCACGCTCGGACCGGCGCGCGGCGCGTGCGAGGACCTCGTCGACGGTCGGGCGGGCGACGTCGCGTCCGATCAGCTCGAGCACGTATGCGTTAAGCGACTGACCGCGGGCGGCAGCGCGAGCTTTAAGGATGCGGCGCGTCTCCTCCGGGACGCCTCTGATCTGCAACAGTGAACCCATGTATGCATAATAGCTTAAGGTAAATCTAGATTGCATGCAATGGTACGCGGTACCGTAGGGGCAAAGCGACGACGGAGTGCAGTAGCAGGACCGCCGAAGCCAAGAGAGCCGCCGGCAGCTGCGAAGGTGGCCTTCGGTCAAAGCCCCCAGTTCTACAAGTAGGCGATGGTCGGCGTGTTCGAGCGCGTGTACGAGACGGGTCCGGTGTTCCGCGGCGAGCCCCACGACACGGCCCGGCATCTGAGCGAGTACGTGTCGCTCGATGCGGAGCTTGGGTTCATCGCCGACCACCGCGACGTGATGGCCGTCGCACGGGATGCGCTCGCTGGCATGGTGCAGGCGGTGCTGGCCCGGGCGCAGCCTGCCGTGCGCGCGCTCGAGGTGGCTGTGCCCGAGGTCCCGCCGTCGATACCGGCGATCCACTTCGCCGAGGCCCAGCGGCTGATCGCGCTGGACACCGGCGAGTCTCTCGAAGACCAGTACGACCTGGCGCCCGCGCATGAGCGCTGGCTTGGCGAGTGGGCGCAGCGCGAGCATGGCTCGGAGTTCGTGTTCGTGACCGGCTTCCCGATGCGAGCGCGTCCGTTCTACACCCACCCCGATCCCGTGCGGCCAGAGTTCTCGAACAGCTTCGACCTGCTGTTCCGGGGGCTCGAGCTGATCACCGGCGGCCAGCGCCTTCATCGCTACGAGGACTACCTCGCAGCGCTCGACGCGCATGGACAGTCCGCCCGCGGCTACGAGCCCTACCTACAGGCCTTCAAGTACGGCATGCCTCCGCATGGGGGCTTTGCGATCGGCCTCGAGCGCTGGATCGCGCGGCTGACGGGCGCGGCAAACGTCCGCGAGGTCACGCTGTTTCCGCGAGACATGCACCGCCTGTCGCCGTAGGGTCCTGACCCGCGCGACTGCGCTCTCGCCCGAAGCTGGCTTCAGTCGCCTGGCGCGACGTCGTGATGTTCGATCGCGGCAGGCACTGCCAGCCAGGGGTGCCGGCGTGACTCGAACACCGAAACGGTGGGTGGTGGAAAGGATGGGTCGGCGAATGCGCCGACCGGAACAGCGATCACGTCGGGCGCATCCGAACCGATGTAGAAGACGGTCGCGCCGCATTCGGGCAGAAATGAAAGCTCAGCTCGTTGGCGCCCCCGTCTGAGACTCGCAGGTATTTGCTGTAGCGGCCGACGGTGTGGGCTCGATCCGATGTGAACCGCGCCTGGACCGAGAACGCGCTTCCTGTCCGACGTTGGCACGCAAGGCAATGACAGATCGAAATCCGGAACGGTTCGCCCTTCGATTCCAGTCGGAGTTGCCCACAGCTACAAGCGGCCGATCGGTCAGCCATCGCCGCGATCCTACAAGCGCGCCGCCGCTGATACCGGCGCAGTCGCAATGTCATCTAGGGGCGCCGATCCGAGGCAGACAGCCCCGAGCCGAGCTCCGGGATCCGCCGCGTGCTGCGCGGACGCCCCTCACTGCAGACCCAGCGTGTAGCCCGCCACGCGATGGACTATTTCTACCTAAATTTCCCTAACCTTCGCAAAAGATGCAAATTGCGACTAAAGTGCTGGCTCGATGTTAGATCCGGTACCCGAGGACACAGAGCAGTCGACGGAAGGCCCAGGCTCGGTCGCCACGCGCGAGCAGTGGCTGGAACGCGGGCTCACGGGGGCCGCGGGCCTAGCTTCGGGCGCGATCCTCGCCGGGGGCTTCGCGTCACTCGCGAGCTCCGCGCCTTCGCGCCAGGACGTAGCGGTTCTGAACTTCGCATTGGCCTTCGAGCAGCTCCAAGCCGAGTTCTACGCTCACGCCGTACGCACGCTGTCGCTTCATGGCGACTGGCTGCAATACGCGCAGGTCGTCGGAGCGCATGAGCAGGCGCACGTTGCGTTCCTGCGCCGCGCTCTCGGTAGCGCAGCGAATCCCGCGCGCATGCGACTGTCGCGTCCGCCCTCCGACCCTGGGGCCTTTCAGCGGCTTGCCGTGACGCTCGAGGATCTCGGCGTCGCCCTGTACAACGGCCAGGCCGCAAACGTGAGCAAGGCGGTGCTCGCGCAGGCAGCGGAGATCGTCTCGGTGGAGGCGCGGCACGCGTCCTGGGCGCGAGATCTCGCTGGTCTCACACCCGCTCCCGCCGCAACCGATACCCCGGCCAGCGTAACCCAGGTCCAGGCAAGCTTGAAGAACGCGGGGGTGAGCGTTGGCTGAGGCGGAGCTATTGGGGCCGGTGGCTGCCTTCGACTGCGATGGCGCACTGACCGAGGCGGCTGACGCGCTGAGGACGACTCGCCGTGGCCTGTTCGGAATCGCCGCCGCGGGCACAGTGCTGGGTGGGCTCGTTGCACCGGTCTCGGCCTTGGGGCGCGACGCTGTGGCGGGCGACATCGCGATCCTCAATTACGCCCTCGGTCTCGAGTACCTTCAGGCTGCCTTCTACACCGAGGCAGAACGGCTTGGTGCCCTGCACGGGCCGCTTGCGACTCAAGCGCAGGTCGTGGGCGGCCACGAACGCGCCCATGTGGCCGCCTTTCACAAGGTGCTCGGAACGTTGGCGATGAAGTCGCCGACGTTCAACTTTCAGGGCGTGACGCAGGATCCCAACGCGTTTCGGCGCACTGCGGTCGCTTTTGAGGACCTAGCAGTAGCGGCCTACAAGTACCAGGCCCCGCACCTCAGCTCGCCGGCTTATCTGATGGCTGCGGTCTCGATCCACTCCGTCGAGGCGCGTCACGCGGCATGGATCCGCCGGCTGGCGGGGGTGCTGCCGGCGGCGACGGCGTTCGACCAGCCTCTACCGCCTACACAGGTCGACGCGCTCGTCGCCTCGACGCACTTCGTCGTCGCAACGACCCAGACCTCTGCCCACGGATCTCCGAAGTTCACGGGGTGATGCGGGGAAGGCTCGCCCTTCCAGCGATTCTCCTCGCCGCGTCCGCGCTGCTCGTCTTGCTGTTCGCACCGCGCGGGGGCTCGAGCGCTCCTGCGATCGGGCTTGCACCACCGCCGCAGGCGGCCACGATCCCACGCGCGGCGCCCCTCGCGAGGTTGAAGGGAACGTCTTGGTGGGCGGCGGTTCGAAGACCTGCACTCGCTCGACAGACTCCATCGGTCAGCAGCCGGGTGATCGCGCGGATCTCCACCCGTACTCCTGAAGGCAGCGCCAATATCCTTGAGCTGATTGGGTCGGCCCGGCTGGAGCCGAGTGGGCTCTGGCAGCGGGTGCGGCTTGCGATCCTCCCGAACGGCACGACCGCGTGGGTGCCGCGCTCGGCTTTGGGCGGATCGGTGGAGCTCGACACAGAGCTTGTAGTCGACCTCGTTCACTTCCGCGCAAGGCTGTTTCGGGACGGTGCGATGGTCTTCAGCGCGCCCGTGGGAGTGGGGCGGCGAAGCTCTCCGACGCCTACCGGCAGGTTCTACGTCCGCGACGTGCTGACGAGCTACCGCAGCCTGGCCTACGGACCGATTGCGTTCGGCACCAGCGCCCGTACCGCGGTCCTGACCGACTGGCCCGCGGGCGGCTACATCGGTATCCACGGGACCGACCGACCAGGCCTGATCCCTGGAGCGATCTCGCACGGCTGTATCCGGATGCGCAACTCCGACGTCAGGCGGCTCGCCGAGCTGATGCCGGTCGGAACTCCGGTCGTGATCCGGTGAACAGATGCGTCCGCATTCGAGCCCGTGCAGTCCACAGCGCTCGTGTTACCGCCGTCACCTTGGGCGTGTTCGCGCTGTGCGCGGGTACTTCGCATGCAATCGGCTCGCCTCCCCACCATGAGCGCGTACCCCTGGAGCTGATCAACCGCTTCCCGCTGAACCCCGGCGGTGCAGCGGCGCCGAATGGCGCAAGGCCCACCGCTCGGCAGAGGTCCCCCCGCGCGTCAGTGCGGCAGCGCTCTGGGAGCAAGCCGTCGGCGACCCCGGGCGTGTCCCTGATCCTGCTCATGGTCGTGGTCGCGGTGGTGTCGGTGCTTTCGCTCGCCGGTGTGCGCGGGGCGGTTCGCCGTCGACGTCGCGGAGCCGTCCCGGGTCCGGAGCTCGCCGCAGTCTCGCCCGCGAAAGTCAGGTCCAATCGTGTCCGCCACACCGCCCCCGAGCGCAGACCTTGGGGTGGGCAGGTCGGCGAAGCAGCGTTCAGAGTTGCGCTGGAACTCGAACAGCAAGGCGATCTCCGCGGCGCGGAGAAGGCCTACCGACGCGCGGCCGAGAGCGGTGACCTCGCGGCAGAGTCGAATCTTGGCGTGTTGCTGCACCTGCGAGGGGAGCTCGAGGCTGCGAAGCAGCACTACCGCCGCGCTCTCGAGGGCGAGCCAGCGGGCGGCTTCAACCTGGGCGTGTTGCTCGAGCAGCAGCGCGATATTGCCGGCGCTCGCACGGCGTATCGCGGCGCCGACAGGCGGGGCCACGCCGCCGCCGCGTCCAATCTCGGCGTACTGCTGGAGCAGGCAGGCGACTTCGGCGGGGCGCAGGCTGCTTTCAGCCGCGCAGCTGAGCGCGGCGACCCGAAAGGCGCGTTCAATCTCGGCATGGTGCTCGAGGAGCAAGGGGACCTCGAGCGGGCGCTCGCGGCCTATCGCCGAGCCCGAGAATATCGGCTGGCGGGAGCACCGACCTCAGCGACGGAGGCATCCGGCGCGCCGCGGGCGTCGGCGTAGGCAATTCGGTCCGCGGCGGGGCGAGCCGCGTCCTGGATGGTCGGGTCACGCTTGTAGCCGTCAGGGAGCGCCGACCCGTGTCACGCACAGCGCGCCCAGCCGCGCCCCGAGTGCTGCCGCCTCATTTACCGAGTGGCCGCGGGACAGCCCCAGCGTGAACCCGGCGGCGAACGAGTCCCCGCAGCCGTAGGAATCGCGTGGCGGGCCCGGCGGCGCCGCCGCCCGCCAGCTGCCTTCTGATGCACCCCACCAGCGGCCCCCGGCGCCTCCCTCGGTCGCGACGAGCAGCGCGGCTCGGCCGGCGAGGCGACCCGCCCACTCGCGCTCGTCGTCGTCGGCGGCGCTGAACACGAGGGCGTCGATCGCGGTGTCGCTGTCCGCTAGTGCGCCACGGGCCCGCGGCGAGGCCACCAGCACGCGCGCTCGCGCCCTGGTCAGCCGCAGCGCGGCGGCGTCCCCCGCCGTGAAGTAAGCACCATCGGCGCCATCCAGCCGCTCCCACGGCAGCCGGTCCGAGGCGCGAGGCTCCAGGCGCTCGCCGATCGTGACGATCGTCCGCTCGCCCGCGCCGGTCAGCAGGGTTACCGCACGACGGGTCGGCTGCTCGCGCCAGGCGACATTCAGCCGGATGCCATGCTCGGTGAGCTGCGCGGCTGCCGCCTCGCCATCAGCATCGCGCCCGAGCGCGCAGAAGAAGTCCACCTCGGCGCCCTGCTCGGCGAGCACCGCGGCAGCCACCCCACCACCGCCGGCCGCGCGGGTGATCGCGCCGTCGGCGTGGGCAATTTGCCCCTCCTCGGGGAGCCGGTCCAGCGGGATGAAGTCCACCCACTCGACGTGGCCAACGACCGCGATCCTCGTCATGCGGACGAACTTTGGCGATTCCTTGTCGCATGTGTCTACGAAATCGCCAATCCCCGGACCGTCGTGGCCGGCCGCTAGCATCGACCCCGTGAGCGCCCTCGCCGACCTTCCCCGCATCGCCTCCGGGAAGGTGCGCGAGATCTACGACCTCGGCGACCAACTGCTGCTCGTCGCCTCCGACCGGATTTCGACTTACGACGTCGTCCATCCGACCGCGATCGCCGACAAAGGGGCCGTCCTCACCGGGCTCTCGACCTTCTGGTTCGAGCGCACGAAAGACATCGTCCCCAACCATCTGATCTCCGTGACAGACGGCGTGCCCGAGGAGGCGCGGGGCCGCGCGATGGTCGTCCGCAAGCTCGAGATGCTCCCGATCGAATGCGTCGTGCGGGGCTACCTGAGCGGCTCTGGGTGGAAGGACTACCAGCGCACCGGCCAGGTCTGCGGGATTGCGGTTGAGTCCGGCCTGAACGAGTCAGATCGGCTCCCCGAGCCGATATTCACGCCGGCGACCAAGGCCCTCGAGGGCCACGACGAGAACATCGACTTCGACCGGGCGGTGGAGATCGTCGGCGATCGCGAGCTCACCGAGCGCGCCCGCCAGGTTTCGATCGCGCTGTACGAGCATGCCGCCGAGCACGCCCGCCAGCGCGGAATCATCCTCGCGGACACCAAGTTCGAGCTGGGACTCGACTCGAACGGCAGGCTTACCGTGGGAGACGAGGTCTGCACGCCTGACTCCTCGCGCTTCTGGCCGGCCGATCAGTACGAGCCAGGCCGAGGGCAGCCGAGCTTCGACAAGCAATTCGTGCGCGATTGGGCCTCATCGACCGGCTGGGACCGCACGCCGCCCGCCCCGGCGATTCCCGAGGCCGTCGTCCAGCGCACGCGCGCCAAGTACCGCGAGGCGTACGAGCGGGTCACCGGCGAGCCGTTCTCGGCATGGCTGGAGCGCACCGGCGCCCGATGAGGGCCCGGGTCCTGGTCAGGCCGAAGGCAGGGATCCTCGACCCACAGGGGCAGGCGGTCGAGCGGGCGCTTCCCGCGCTTGGCTTCACGGGCGTCAGCAATGTCCACGTCGGCCGCCTGATCGAGCTCGACGTCGAGGACCCGGCACAGCTGCCACAGATGTGCGAGGCGCTTCTCGCAAACCCACTGATCGAGGACTATGAGATCGTCGCGGATGGGCCGTCGTGAAGTTCGGGGTCGTCCGCTTCCCGGGATCGTGCGACGACGTCGACGCCCTGCGAGCCGCCGAGCTGGTGGGCGAGGCGGAGCTGCTTTGGCACGCGGACAGGGATCTGCACGGAGTCGACGCGGTGATCGTCCCCGGCGGTTTCTCCTACGGCGACTACCTGCGGGCGGGCGCCATCGCACGGTTTGCGCCGGTCATGGAGTCGGTCGCGGAGTTCGCCCGAGAGGGAGGGCTCGTACTTGGGATCTGTAACGGCTTTCAGGTGCTGTGCGAGGCGCGCCTGCTTCCAGGCGCGCTGCTGCCGAACGTCTCGCTGCGCTTCGTCTTTCGCCAGGTCGAGCTCGCGGTGGCCCGGGCCGAGGGTCCGTTCACAGGCGCTTGCGAGCCCGGCGAGCGCCTCTCGATCCCGGTGAAGCACACCACCGGCCGCTTCTACGCGCCGGACGACCAGTTGGACGCACTCGACGCCTCCGGCCAGGTCCTGCTCCGCTATGCGCCGGGCCACAACCCGAACGGATCGTTGCGCGACATCGCGGGCATCTGTAACGAGCAGGGCAACGTCCTCGGGCTGATGCCGCATCCCGAGCACGCCGTCGACCCGTTGACTGGCTCAATCGACGGCCTCAAGATCTTCGCCTCGATGCGCGTCCACCTCGATGACCGCGTTCTCGCCTTCTAGAAAGCACCGCGCTCTCGGTCTTACGGACTCCGAGTACGAGCTGATCGTCGAGCTCCTCGGCCGCGAGCCAAATGATGTCGAGCTGGCGATGCTCTCGCTGATGTGGTCCGAGCACTGCGCCTACAAGCACTCGCGAAAGCTGCTCCGCCGCCTACCCACCACCGGTCCGCACGTGCTGCTGGGTCCGGGTGAGAACGCCGGTGCCGTCGATGTCGGCGGCGGGCTGGCCGTCGCCTTCAAGGTCGAGTCCCACAACCATCCGAGCGCCGTCGAGCCTTTCCAGGGCGCCGCGACCGGAGTCGGCGGGATCCTGCGCGATGTGTTTGCGGTCGGCGCGCGGCCGATAGCGGTCCTCGACTCACTCCGCTTCGGCGAGCCGATCACGTCAGACCGCTCGCGCTATCTGCTCGAGCGAGCGGTGGCCGGAATCGGCCACTACGGCAACTCGATCGGCGTGCCGACGGTCGGCGGCGAGATCTACTTCGAGCAGAGCTACGAGCAGAACTGCCTGATCAATGCGATGTGCCTCGGCCTGGCCCCGCGCGAGCGCCTGATTCGCAGCGCGGCGGCCGGACCCGGCAACGTGGTGGTGCTGCTTGGGGCGCTGACCGGGCGCGATGGCATTGGCGGCGCGTCGGTGCTCGCCAGCGCCGAGCTCGGCGATGGCGACGAAGCCAAGCGACCGTCGGTGCAGATCGGCGACCCGTTCAGTGAAAAGAAGCTGATGGAGTGCTGCCTGGAGCTGCTCGACCGAGATCTGCTCGTCTCACTTCAGGACCTCGGTGCAGCCGGCCTCACATCTGCCGCCTCCGAGATGGCGAGCAAGGGCGGGGTCGGCCTCGACATCGACGTATCTGGGGTACCGCTCCGCGAGCCGGGAATGGAGCCGTTCGAGATCATGGTCTCGGAGTCTCAGGAGCGGATGCTGTGCGTGGTCGAGCCCGAGCGGGTCGGCGACGTGGTCGAGGTCTGCGGGCGGTGGGAGACGCTCGCAACTCAGATCGGATCGGTAATCGATGGCGAGCTGGTCAGGGTGCTGGACAACGGATCGGCGGTGGCGGAGCTGCCGGTCTCGGTGCTTGTCGACGATTGTCCGCTATACGACATCGCGCCCGAGCCGCCCGCCAAGCCCGTGTACGCGTCGCCTCCGGCGGCCCTCGCCGGGACTGAGTCGCCTGCCGAGCTCCTGCTGGCACTGCTCAGCTCGCCGAACATCTGCTCCCGCCGGCCCGTGTTCGAGCAATACGACCCGGTCGTGCAGTCCCGCACGGTTCGCCGCCCGCAGGAGGCCGACGCCGCGGTGCTCCAGCTGCCGGGCGGTAGCGCGATCGCGGTCTCGATCGACGGCAACGGCCGACGTGTCGCCTGCGATCCCCGGGCGGGGGCGGCGGAGGCCGTCTACGAATGCGCCGCGAACCTTGCGTGTGTCGGTGCCGAGCCGCTTGGCCTAACCAACTGCCTGAACTTCGGCAATCCCGAGAAGCCACACGTCGCATGGCAGCTGACCGAGGCGGTCGAGGGTCTCGCGCGCGCGTGCGAGGAGCTGGGCATCCCGATCGTCGGCGGCAACGTCTCGCTATACAACGAGGCTCCCAACGGGCCGATCTTCCCCACGCCCGTCGTCGGAATCGTGGGCTCGCTGCCAGATGCTGCTCGCGCCGGACGGAGTGGGTTCGCGAGCAGCGGCGACGCGATCGCTCTGGTCGGGCCGTTCGAGCCTTCGCTCACCGGCTCGGAGCTGGCCAAGCTCCGTGGCGTTTCGCCTACGGGTCCCCTGCCGGCGATCGACCCGACGGCGGTCCGGGCCGCGCACGACGCCGTCCGCGAAGGTATTCGGACTGCCGTCTTCCACAGTGCGCACGACATCTCCGAGGGTGGTGTGGCGGTCGCGCTGGCAGAGTGCTGCATCGCGGGTGGGGTCGGCGCCACCGTGCAGCTGCCTGAGGGCATCGACCCGTTCGCCGAAGCGCCCGGACGGGCGTTCGTCGTCTCCGGTCCGCCGTCAGCCCTCGCCGGCTTCACGGTAATCGGCGAGGTGGGCGGCGACGCGCTCGAGATCGCCGGCCAACTGAAGCTCGCAGTTTCCGCGATGCGCGAGGGGTACGACGGGGTACTGGCGGAAGTGCTCTAACGCCGCTGCTAGCCTCAGATTGGGGTCCGCCGAGGGCTCCGGCATGCTCCGCGGAAGGCAATGCCTCCTTTCAATGATCACCGAGATGGTCCGCGCGACGAGTGCGGTGTCTTTGGCATCTACGCCCCTGGACACGACGTCGCCCGCGTCGCCTACTTTGGCCTGTTCGCGCTCCAGCACCGGGGCCAGGAGTCGGCAGGGATCGCTACCGCGCCACGCGGCGGCGGAATCATGGCCATCCGCGACCAGGGGCTCGTGGCGCAGGTGTTCGACGAGCACAAGCTCCGCTCGCTGCTCGGTGACATGGCGATCGGTCACGTCCGCTACTCGACCACCGGGTCCTCGCAGTGGGAGAACGCCCAGCCGATCGTCCGCGACGACCGCCGGACGCTCGCGCTCGCGCACAACGGCAACCTGATCAACGCCGTCGAGCTCCACGCCGAGCTTCGCGGGCGCGAGATCCCGTTCAGCTCGACCTCTGACTCGGAGATCATCGCGGCGCTGCTCGCGACCCACCCCGCTGAGCGGATCGAGGACGCGGTTGCGGAGGTGCTGCCGCGGCTGAAGGGGGCGTTCTCGACGGTCGTTATGACCGACGAGGCGGTCGTCGCCTTCCGCGACCCCCACGGCCTCAGGCCACTTGCGCTCGGGGTGATCGAAGACGAGCATTCGGGCCAGGCGGCGTACTGCGTTGCAAGCGAGTCCTGCGCATTCGACCTGATTGGGGCGCGCTACCTGCGCGAGGTCCAGCCCGGCGAGGTCGTGACGCTCCCCGATCGCGGGATCCAGACGCGGCTGGTCTCGGGCTCAGAGCGCCATGCGTTCTGCGTGTTCGAGTACATCTACTTTGCGCGGCCCGATTCGCGAATGGGGGGCACCGTCCTCCAGGTGGCGCGCGCCCGGATGGGCGAGATCCTGTGGCGCGAGGCGCCGGTGGAGGCCGACGTGGTGATCCCCGTGCCCGACTCCGGCAATGCTGCGGCCCGCGGCCTCGCCCGCGCCTCTGGCCTGCCGCAGGACGACGGCTTCATCAAGAACCGCTACGTGGCGCGCACCTTCATCCAGCCCGGCCAGGAGCTCCGCCGGCACGGACTGCGCCTGAAGTTCAACCCGCTCCCGGAGGTCGTCGCCGGCAAGCGCCTGGTGGTGGTAGACGATTCGATCGTCCGCGGGAACACGACGCGCCAGATCGTCGCGATGCTGCGGCACTCGGGCGCCGCGGAGGTTCACCTGCGGATCTCGGCGCCACCGATCAAGCATCCCTGCCACTACGGCATCGACATGTCGACGCGCGAGGAGATGATCGCCCACGGCCGCAGCGTCGAGCAGGTCGCCACCGAGCTCGGTGCCGACTCGCTGCACTACCTCTCGCTCGAAGGTGTCTATGAAGCCATCGGCGCCACCCGTGCCGAGCACTGCGACGCGTGCTTCAGTGGCGACTATCCGCTCGCCGGAACCGAGGGCGCCAACGGCAAGTATGCGTTTGAGGCTGCCCGGGCATCTGTCCAGCTCCCCCCGCACGCCATGAACGGCCTGCAAGGGGAGCTGGCCAGACGTCCCGGTCGGCCGGAGAGCCCCGTTCGCATTCCCGAGTAAGGCAGCCGCGGCAAGCGGCCCGTGTCGGGCTCGCGCCGAGGTTCCGGCAGCTTTGAAAGACTCGTTCGATGCCAGACGATCACTTCGGCGAGCCCGTAGCGGCGGGGTACGACGAGTCGGAGGCCGACATGTTCGCGCCGCCGGTCGTCGAGCCTGCTGTCGACTTCCTTGCCGACCTGGCGGGTGATGGTGCCGCGCTTGAGCTCGGGATTGGCACCGGCCGCATCGCGTTGCCCCTCGCGCAGCGCGGTGTTCGCGTGCACGGTATCGACCTGTCTGAGGCGATGGTGGCCAGACTTCGAGCTAAGCCGGGCGGCGCTGATGTCGGCGTGACAATCGGCGATTTCGCCACGACCAAGGTCGACGGCACGTTCTCGGTCGCTTACCTCGTGTTCAACACGATCATGAACCTGACCACGATGGACGAGCAGATCGCGTGCTTCCAGAACGTCGCGGCGCACCTCGAGCCACGCGGATGCTTCGTGATCGAGGTGCGGGTCCCGGCGCTCCAGCGGCTCCCGCCTGGTGAAACCGTCCGCGCGTTTTCGATCAGTCCTGACTATCTCGGGTTCGATGAGTACGACGTTGTGTCGCAGGGCCAGATCTCCCATCACTACGAGGTGGTCGACGGGCGTCTCGAGCTCCATTCTGTGCCATTCCGCTACGTGTGGCCCTCGGAGCTCGACCTGATGGCACGGCTCTCCGGGATGCGGCTGGTCGAGCGCTGGAGCAGCTGGAACCGCGAGTCGTTCACGAGCGAGAGCAACGGACACGTGTCGGTCTGGGAGAAGGTCACCGACCGGTAAGGCCGCAAGCCCGGCAGGCGCCGGGAGCGGCGCTATCGTCGTCCGCCCTCATGGACCCCCGTGAAGAGCTCAGACGGATCTTCGGCTTCTCCGAGTTTCGTCCTGGCCAGCCGGAAGCGGTGTCCGCCGCCCTAGCCGATCTCGACGCGCTGGTGGTGATGCCCACCGGGGCCGGCAAATCGCTCTGTTACCAGCTCCCTGCGCTTGTTCGCGGCGACCTGACGCTCGTGGTCTCGCCGCTCGTCTCGCTGATGCGCGACCAGGTGCAGGCACTGCGCGCAATCGCGCCTGGACGGGTCGAGGTCGTCAACGCTCAGCAAGGGAGCGCCGCCAACGAACAGGCGCTCGAGCGCGTCGCTGCGGGCGGGACTCGGCTCCTATACGCAGCGCCGGAGCGCTTCGGCGCGCGAGGGTTCGCCCAGCGCCTCGGCTTTGGACGCGTCGGCCTGTTCGTCGTCGACGAGGCGCACTGCGTGTCTCAATGGGGCCACGACTTCCGACCCGAGTACTTCGCTCTCGCTGACGCCGCACAGAAGCTTGGCGCCCGCGCGACCATGGCGGTCACTGCGACAGCCACTCCTCGTGTCGCCGACGACATCACCAGCCGGCTGGCGCTCCGAAGCCCCGTTCGGGTCAGGACCGGGTTCGACCGTCCGAACCTGGAGTTCGAAGTGGTCCGCTGTGGCGCCGCCGCGGAAAAGCGCCGGCGGATCGCCGCGGCCCTGGCGCCGCCGGATGCGCTCCCCGCGATCGTGTACGTCGGTACCCGGGAGGCCAGCGAAGCGCTCGCGACCCATCTGACGCGCGCACTTTCCGTGCCGGTGCTTCCGTACCACGCTGGCCTCGACCGCGGGCTGCGCTCAGTTACCCAGGAGCGGTTCATGTCGGGCGCCTGCCGCGTGATCGTCGCGACGAATGCTTTCGGGATGGGAATCGACAAGGCGAACGTACGGACCGTCTGTCACGCGTCCGTGCCGACGTCGCTCGAGGCCTATTACCAAGAGGCCGGCAGAGCCGGGCGTGACGGACTCCGGGCCCGCTGCCTGTTGTTCGCGGAGAAGCGCGACAAAGGGCTGCACGTGTTCTTCATCGAGCGCTCGCGGATTCCCGACGGGACGTTCGAGCACGCAGCGGAGCGGCTTCGCTGGGCGGGGCTCGACGGCCGCTATGACATCGAGGCATCTGAGCTGCTGGCGGTCGTCGCACCTCCGAGGCGGGCCCGCTCGAAACACGCAAGAGCTCCCGGGACCACGCTCGATGATGCGGAGCTGCTGCGGGCGATCGTCGGGCACTTGGCGCGAGCGGGGATGGTCGTGCCCGAGCCCTCGCCCCCGGACCGGTTGGCCGGGCGGATCTGCGATGACGCTGACGCCCGGGCGCTCGCGCTGTGTCGCGGTGCAGCGCGCGACGCGGAGCGGGCCCGCTGGCGCCAGTACCGGGCGATCTGGGACTACGTCGAGAGCGCCCGCTGCAGGCGAACGACGCTGCTCGCCCACTTCGGCGATGCCGGCGCCGGCTCGCCCCGCGGTGACTGCTGTGACGTCTGCCGGGCCGCCGTGGGGACGGCGCGCGCGGCGTGAACGTCGCGGTGATCGCGTCGGGTGCGGGCACCAACCTGCAAGCTCTGCTCGACGATCTGCAGGGTCGGGATGGGATCGCGATCGTGGCCGTGGCGTCCGACAAGGCTGAGGCGCCCGCGCTCGGTCGGGCGCGGGCGGCCGGAGTCGCGACCGAGTGCTTTCCGCGCGAGGACTATCAGACGCGCGAGGATCGCGATCGAGCGATAGCGGAGTGGCTGACCGCGCGCGGCGCCGAGCTGGTCGTGCTCGCGGGCTACATGCAGCTGCTGAGCGCCGAGTTCCTGGGGCAGTTCCCAAATCGCGTGATCAACGTCCACCCGGCGCTCCTGCCCGCTTTCCCCGGGATCGGTGCCGTCAAGCAGGCGGTCGACTACGGCGTCAAGGTGTTCGGGGTAACGGTGCACTTCGTCGACGAGGGAGTCGACAGCGGACCGGTGATCTTGCAGAGGGCCGTGGAACTTCCCGATGCAATCGATCCGCACGAGGTAGCGGATCGCCTGCGTCCGATCGAGCACGAGCTGCTTCCCGAGGCGGTCCGGCTGATCGCACGCGGGGCGGTCGGCTTCGACCCGGCGAACCCGCGGCGCGTGGTTGTGGACCGATAGAGTCGCGCGCGATGGAGCAGGGCGCGCAGCCCATGACTGGCCTCGAGCCGATCGCCGCCGGTGAAGTGAAGATCGCCCGTGCGCTGCTGTCGGTGTCCGACAAGACGGGGATCGTGGAGTTCGCGCGTGGCCTCAGGGAGCTGGGGATCGAGATCGTCTCGACCGGCGGCACCGCCAGGGAGCTGTCCGAGTCTGGCGTCCGCGTCCGCGAGGTCTCGGATCTCACCGGGTTTCCCGAGATCATGGACGGCCGCGTGAAGACGCTGCATCCGAAGCTCCACGCGGGTCTGCTCGCGCTGCGCGACCACCCAGACCATATGCGCTCCGCCGAGGAACACGACGTCGAATTCATCGATCTGGTGTGCGTGAATCTGTATCCGTTTGAGCGCGCCGCGGGCAGGCGCGGAGTCTCTGATCAGGAGGTGATCGAGAACATCGACGTCGGCGGGCCGACGATGATCAGGGCGGCGGCGAAGAACTTCGCGTTCGTTGCCCCAGTCGTGAGTCCCGAGAGCTATGACGCCGTGCTGGCTGAGCTTCGTGAGCTCGACCGGCAGCTGTCGCCGACGACGCGGGAGTCCCTTGCCGCGGAGGCCTTCGCCTACACCGCCCGCTACGAGACCGCGATCGCGCGGTGGTTCCAGGAGAAGCACGAGGACTTTCCGGAGCTGATGGTGCGCGCGTTCGAGCGCGTGCTCGAGCTCCCCTATGGCGAGAACCCTCATCAGCGGGCGGCGTACTACGCCCAGGTCGGCACCCGCACCCACGTCCTGTCGATGGTGGCTCAGCTTGGAGGCAGGCCGCTGTCGTTCAACAACCTGCTCGACCTCGATGCGGGACGTCTGCTGCTGGGCGAATTCCAGGTACCGGCGTGTGTCATCGTCAAGCACAACAATCCTTGTGGAGTCGCGCTCGGCACGACCGCGCTCGAGGCCTACCAGCGAGCGTTCGCCTGCGACCCGATGTCGGCGTATGGGGGCGTGATCTGCCTGAACCGGCGCGTGGACGCCGACCTGGCGCAGGCCTTGGTGGAGCACTTCGTCGAAGTGCTGTTCGCCCGGGGATACGACGACGACGCGGTCGAGGTGCTCGCCAGCAAGCCGAATACGCGGCTCCTCGATGACCGGGAGCGGCGCTCACCGAACATGATCGACCCGCACCTTCGCCAGGTGGTGGGAGGGATGCTCGTCCAGGACCGCGATGCCGACCTCGAGGAGCGCGAGGACATGCAGGTGGTCACCAAGCGGCGCCCGACCGAGCCCGAGTGGAGCGAGCTGCTGTTCGCATGGAAGGTCTCCAAGCACGTTCGCTCCAACGCGATCGTGATCACCCGCGACCTCGCCACGCTCGGGATCGGGGCGGGCCAGATGAGCCGTGTGGATTCTGTGCGCCTCGCGATCGAGAAAGCGAGCAGCGACCTTCGTGGGGCCGGGCTTGCGTCCGACGCGTTCTTCCCATTCGCGGACGGCCCGCAGCTCGCGCTCGACGCCGGCATCGAAGCGATCATCCAGCCCGGCGGCTCGGTCCGCGACCCCGACGTGGTTGCAGCCGTCGACGTCGCCAAGGGCACGATGGTGCTCACCAAGCGGCGGCATTTCCGCCACTGATGGCGGACGCGATCCGGCGTCTGCCGGGCGACCCCCCTTCGCCGTGGGAGGGTCCGAACGCCTTCAGCCGACTCGTGGTTGCGGGGAATCTCGTGATTCTCGGCGGAACCACCTCGGTCGATCCGAACGGCGTTGTCCTTGGCGAGACGCCCTACGACCAGGCTCGGGAGATCCTCGCCAAGATCGAGCGGGAGCTCGCCAGGGTGGAGAGTTCGCTTGCCACCGTGATCCAGACGCGGATTTACGTGACCGACATCTCCCGCGCGGACGAGGTCGGGCGGGCTCATGCGGAAGCCTTCGCACAGACGCCCCCGGCGATGACGATGGTCGAGGTGAGCGCCCTGATCCACCCGAGGATGCTTGTGGAGATCGAGGCGATCGCGCTCCTGGGGTGACGCGTGGCTCGGCGTAGCGATCGGTCTCTGGTCCCTGCCCGGGTGCGATCATGACCTTTGGCCGCCGTAGCTCAGCTGGCAGAGCAGCGGACTTTTAATCCGAAGGTCGTGGGTTCGATCCCCACCGGCGGCATCAGAAAAGCGCTGGGAACCTGCAACTTAGGGATGCAGGACGTTTCCGCGGAAACGTTTTGTGTCCCCAATGTGTCCCGAGATCTGCGTAAGTCCGGGCGGCTCGCAGCGGATGGCGGGGTCAGGCCGGGAGGCAGCGAGACCAATCCTCAGGCTGGGTCGATCGATTGACGAAGGACCATCGAGAAGAGCTACGCGATCCGGGGTTCCGTTTGGCATCTCTGTGCTTGTGGCGGTCTTAGACGGGAAGCGTCGTTAGAGCAAGCGGAACCGCCGCCGAGCGCCTCGACGACTGGAGGATCCTGGGTGCAGTTCCGGCTCGCAACGCGCGTAGCTCGCTGGGGCGGCAACCGCAGTTCGCGTAAATGCGGAACCAAAGAATGTAGGCGGGTCAGCTTTGGCTTGTTCACGATCGGTCTACGCTTCGCTCGCGATGGCCCTGATCACGCTCCGCCTTGAGCTGCCGGCGCACTTTCTGGACGTCCGTGGCCAGCGCGCGGGTTTCGTGCTGCTGGCAGCCGCCCCGCAAGCGCTGGCTCGCCAGCCGGCCCGAAACGAGTGAACCGGCCGCCAAGCAGCAGCGCCACGATCGATGGCTCATATGCCGCGCGCCTGTGAGCCGTCAGCGCGAAGACCCGTGTGTGTGCGCGTTGGCTCGCCGCCGCTGGCCGGCAAAGGAACTGA
>CATPBV010000149.1 GCA_955652345.1 uncultured Solirubrobacteraceae bacterium
CTTCATCGGCGGGCTCAAGGCGCATGCGAAGGCGTACATCGCCGTGACCGCGCCGACGGTCAACTCCTACAAGCGGCTGGTAGTCGGCGCTCCGACGAGCGGCGCGACGTGGGCGCCGGCATACGTCAGCTACGGATACAACAACCGCACGCAGATGCTCCGGATCCCCGCGCCCGGACGGATCGAGGACCGAACCGTCGACGGCTCCTGCAATCCGTACCTGGCGGCGACCGCGATGCTGGCAGCCGGGTTGGACGGGATCGAGCGTGGCCTTGATCCGGGAGACCCAAACTCAGAGAACCTCTACACCATGAGCATCGCCGATCGCGAGCAGGCGGGGATCGAGCTTCTTCCGGCCAATCTGCTCGACGCGACCCGCGAGCTCGAGCGCTGCGATGTGCTCCGGGCAGCGTTCGGCAAGGTCCGCGACGGCGACTACGTCGACTACTTCATCAAGGTCAAGCGAGCCGAATGGCAAGCGGCGCACGAGCAGATCACCAAGTGGGAGCTCGACCGCTACCTCCAGCTGTTCTAAACGTCTAACCCGGAGCGAACCGCAGGCTGCCGCGGAAGCGGTCCTCGGCCCGGACCAGCCTGCCGACGGTCTGCGGCTCGAACGCGTCGAGGTGCGCGGCAAGGGCGATGAACGCCAGCGCCGTCATCAGCGCGTCGGCGAGCGCGTGATGCGGCTCCTCCGGGTCCTGCCCGAGCGCCCGAGCAAGTCTCGTCAGCGGCAGCCCCGCCGGCGACGGCTCGCCGCGGTTGTGCAGCCACAGGCGGCCAAGCACCTGGGTGTCCGCCGCGTTGGGGAGCCGGGTGCGGTGCCGCGCGAACAGCGGGCCGAGGAAGCTCCGCTCGATCACGGCAGTATGGAACACCGGTTGATGACCCGACAGCGCCCCGAGTAGCAGCTCGAACGCCTCGTCGACGGTTGGCGCGCCCTCGAGATCCTCCGGGCGCAGTTTGTGCGCCATCAGGGCGCCGGTTCCTGATGGCCGCGCGGTACGCACGAGGGTGTACAGCGCTCCGCCGAGCCTCACCCTCCCGCTCTCGATTGGTACCGCGCCGAGCGCGACGATGTGATCGTGCCGCGGGTCGAGGCCGGTGAGCTCGAGGTCGATCGCACACCACCGCTCCTCGCGCCAAGGCCTGCCGAGCGAACGCCTCGTGGAGTTGCGGCGGGGCGGCGCCGGGAGGTGCGGCGCCACCGGCCTCGCCGGGCTGGTGCGCGGTTGATCGAGGAGCGGTCCAGCCGCCGCCTCCGGGATGCGGTAGCAGAGCGCGTCCTGCGCGGCAATCGCCCGAGACTCGGCAGGCAGCGTGTCACCCGGGCCGAGCCGGCGCCGAGCATCGGCGAGGTCGAGCGCGCCGCTGTGGACCACGCGCACGAACGGGCCGCCCGAGATCGTCGTCCCCGCGGGGTGAAACTCGATCTCAGCTTCGGAGATCAGGCCGCCGAGGTCGGCCGGCGAGAGCACATCGAATGGCGGGCGCCGGGCTACGAACCGCGCGATCTCGCCGGGGCCCGAGTTCGTCTCCGGCATCCCCGAAAGCTACCTCCCCACAGAGGCTGGCCGGGCCGGGGTTATCCGGCGCCGATGAGCGAGAGCCGCAATGCCTGCTGCGGCGCCAGGTAGACGCTCCAGCGCTCCCCGCAGTCGGGGCAGCGGCACTGCACCGCCGGGTCGTAGCCGTCGAGCACCGCCTCCCAGCGCACCTGCTCGCTTCGCAGGCAGATCGGGCACGCCAGCGAGGCGATCACGAGCGAGTCGGGATCGTCGGCGCGAAAGCGTGCGGTGTCGGCGAGGGCGGGCACGAGGAGGAGCATGGCGCAACGCCCCGAGGCGGGCAACCCCCCAGCTGGGGGGCCGCTACTGCCGCAGGAAGTCGAGCACGAGGCGTCGGAACTCCTCGGGGGTCTCGAGCGGCGCCAGATGGCCGGCGCCTTCGATGACGACGTGGCGAGCGCGTGGCAGCGCGCCCGCCATGAGTTCGGCTCCGTCCCGGAAGTCCGGCATGTCGCGATCACCCGCCGCCACGAGCGCGGGAATGTCGAGGCCGGCCAGGACATCTGGATCGTCCTCGAGCGGATCGGGCGCTTCAGGCGCTTCACCCTCGGACGCACCGGCTGCTTGCAGCTCGAACGCGCGCCGCTGCATCGCGGCGACGCGCTCGCGCACGCTCGCGGGCGAATCGGGCAGAGTCCAGGCGCTCACGACCGCCTCGACGGCCGCGTCGATGTCGCCGCGCTCGAGCGCGCTCTCTTCGGCTTCCCAGGCGGCCTGGAGCTGCGGTGAGGGCATCAGTCCGGGCGGCGGTGCGGAGACCAGGACGAGCGCCGAGATCCGCGATCGCGCGACCACCGCGGCGCGCAGCGCAACCGCCCCGCCGAACGAGTTGCCCACGAGCGCGGCGCGGTCGATCCCGCACGTATCCATGGTCTGAAGGACGGCCGTCCACGGCGCGCCCGACCCCTCGCTCGCCGGCGCCTCGCCGAAGCCCGGAAGATCGAGAGCGAGGACCCGATACCCGGGCGCCGCGATCGGCTCCAGGTGCTCTGACCACATGCCGCGATCGGCGACCCCGGCATGCAGCAGCACAACGGCCGGGCCGCTGCCGGCCTCGTCGTAGGGAAGCGTCACCCGGCCAACGGTACTTCAGCGCCAGGGCTCGCCGGACACGGCCGGCTGCCAGAGCTCGCGCAGCGGAGTCGGGTCGAGCAGGAGCGCCTCGATCTCCTCGGGCGGCAGGGCCTTCGCAAAGTAGTGGCCCTGACCGAGCTTGCATCCGATCTCTCGAAGCCGCCTGAGCTGAGCGGCGTGCTCGATCCCCTCGGCGACGGTCTCGAGTTCGAACGTCTCTCCAAGTTTGATGATCGCGCGAGTCAGCGCCGAGTCGCCGGCGCCTTTCGACAAGTCGTCGACGAACTGCTTGGCGACCTTGATCCGGTCGAGCGGGAGGCGCTGGAGGTACCCGAGGGACGAATAGCCCGTCCCGAAGTCGTCGATCGCGAGCTTGACCCCAAGCTTCTTCAATCCGATCAGGCGCTCCATCGTCGCGTCGGTGTCCTGCATGAACACGCTCTCGGTGAGCTCGAGGATCAATCTGCTGGGCTCCAGACGGGATTCCTGCAGCGCAGCGGCGAGCTGGTCGACCAGCTCGGGCTCGTACAGCTCGGCGGGCGAGATGTTCACGCTGATCGTCAACGGCATCTGTTCCCCCGCTCGCCGCTGCCAGCGCATCACCTGGCGGCAAGCTTCGCGCAGGACCCAGTGCCCCACGGGCCGGACCAGCCCTGTCTCCTCAGCCAGCGCCAGGAACTCGGACGGGCCGATCAGGCCGCGCGTTGGATGCTGCCAGCGGAGCAGCGCCTCGAACCCGTCGATCGCGCCCCCCGCGAGCGACACGATCGGCTGGTAGTGGATCGTGAAGTCCTGCTGGCTGAGAGCGCGTTCGAGGTCCGCCTTGAGCTCGAGGCGTGCGAGCAGCCCCGCGTGCATTCCCGGAGCGAAGAACCTGTAGCTGCCCTTCTTCTCGCTCTTGGCCATGTACATCGCGAGATCCGCGTTGCGAAGCAGGTCCGGTGCCTGCTCTGAGCGCTGTCCCGACGGACCCACCGCGATCCCGATGCTCGCTCGGACGAAGACCTCGGTGCCGGCGAGCGTGAACGGGGGTTGCAGAGCCTCGAGCACGCGTTCGGCGCTGCGTGCCGCCCCCGCCGGATCGCCGACGTCCTCGAGCAGGATCGCGAACTCGTCCCCGCTGATTCGCGCGGCTGTATCCGACTCGCGGACGCAGCCACGCAAGCGCTGCGCGACCGCGATCAGCAGCTCGTCGCCGACGGAGTGTCCAAGCGAGTCGTTGATCGTCTTGAAGTCGTCGAGGTCGAGGAACAGGACGGCGAGGTTGGTCTTGCTCCGCTGAGCTCGCCGCACCGCGTGTTCGACGCTCTCGGTCAAGAGGACACGGTTCGCGAGGTTCGTGAGCGAGTCGTGGAACGCCATGTGGTTCAGCTGGCCGGCGATCTGGCGCTCGCGCTCATACGCGCTGGTCAGCTCTTTCACGCTGTAGTCGAGCCGGCGGTTCGCGTCCTCGAGTTGCGAGGTCCGCCGGCTGAGCGACGAGGCCAAGTCCTGGGCGGCAGCAAGCCCGTCGGCGTTTTCGAGCGCCGCCCCCGCCAGCGTCGCCACAAATCCTGCGAGCCGGCGCTCCTCGTCCCCGAACAGCCCGCTGATCCGGTGGTGCTCGACGTAGAAGCACCCCACCGGGCGGCCGCGCAGCGAGATCGGTGCGCACAGCGCCGAGCGAACGCCGCTGTACGCCAGGCGCATTCGGAGGGGGTCCTCTCGACTGTCTTCGAACGAGTAGACCAGGATCTCGTCCTTGCCCATCGCCTCCAGCGCCATCGCCTGCCAGTAGTCCTGAATCCCGGCGTCGCTCGCTCCGGCGACGACCCTTAGATCGGTGAGCTGCCCATCGGGCGGCACGGCCATGCTCACGCACTCCTCCCCGCGCAGCAGCGACACGCCGGCCTCGCTGACGGTCTCATAGATCGCCTCAGTGGAGAGTCCGGTCGCGATCCGCCTGCCCAACTCGAGCAACGTCGCGAAGCGGTCGGCAAGTGACAGCGTGATCTCCTCGTCGGTGTGCGCGAGTACGACAGAGCCAACCGCCTCGGGCTGTTGGATCGGCTCTGCTCGCAGCGCGGCCAGCCCGCGCGTGGCCTCCACGACGTCGCGCTCCGCCTCCGGGTAACCGAGCGCCTGCCCGGTGCGTCCCTTGGCCAGCAGCGTCTGGAGATACTCGAAGCGAGCACCCTGCGACTCGGCGACGCCGAGGCTCTGCTCGAACAGCCGTCGCGCCCGGCGCGGGCGTCCCCGGGCAGCCTCCGCCAGCGCCATCTCCCTGAGTGCATGCGGCAGGTTGTTGCGATAGCTCCGCGCCAGACGCAGGCCCCGGCGGGCAGCGCGCCGCGCTCGGCGCAGCGTCACCGCCCGGCCGCGCGGATCCGAGACGGGCGCGCGTGAAGCCTGGAGCCTCAGCGCCGTCGCCAGCCAAGGGAGGATCGGGGAGACGTACTCCTGCCGGAGGCCCTTCTCCCTCACCATGCGCCAGGCGCGTTGGAGGACCTCCGCGGCCTCGTCGGGACGGCCCGCGCCGATCAACCCGATCGCGCTCGCCTGGAGCACTTCGGCGCGGGTGTGGACGTCGCCGACCGGCCTCGCAAGCTCTTGTTCGATCGCCTCGAGCGGCACGTGCCCGCCTGTCGCCTTCGCCCACGCGCCGAGGCTGATTCCCGATGCCTGCGCTTCGCCGCTGTCCACGCCTTCGCGGTGCAGCGCTCGCGCGATGTCGGCCGCTTCCGCGAGCTCGCCGCGACGGTAGTGGGCGAACGCCATGTGCCACTTCGCCGTGTTCAGCTCCCAGCGGTCGCCGGTGCTTTCGAGCAGCCTGATCGCCTCCTTGCAGGAAGCGATGCTCTCCTCGTACTCCGAGGCCGAATACAGGACGACACCGAGGAAGTGAAGCGACTGACCTTCCCCCCAGCGATCGCCTTGCGCGCGGCGGATCGCCAGCGACTTCCGGGCGTAGGCGATTCCACGCCGGAAGCTCGGCACCATCGTCATCGCGGGTGCGTGCTCCGAGTACGCCTGTGCGAGCTCCGGAGTGGGCGGATAGCGCTCAGCGACGTTCATGCCTCGCAGGTGACTCCAGAACGTGGGAAGTCTGCCCCGCTGGAACCAGTAGACGTGAGCAAGCCGGCTGTAGAGCCTCGCGGCAACCAGATCCGCGCCTGCGTCCTCGAGGCGGCGCCTTCCTACGAACAGCCTCGGCATCAGCGTGTGCGCCGCCTGCACCAGAACCTCGATGAGCACCATCAGGAGAACCGCGATCCGGCTCTTGGGCACGCGCTCCGCGAGGCGCTCGAGGGCTCGTTCGAGCGCGGCGCTTGCGCTGACTACGTCCCCGCGGTTGAGTCCCAGCTCGCCGAACTTGCCCTCGATCCGAGCTTGGTCGAGGCGCCCCGTGGCGAGCGACCGCGCAAGCTCGAACTCGCTCTCCGCGGCGTCGTATCTCCCTCTGAGCATCAGTACATCCCCGAGACCCTCGGCCAGCTCGAGCCGTGTGGCTACGTCTGGAGACGCGACCCCGCGCTCTGCGATCCGGGATTGCTGCTCGGCCTGGTCGAGCGCGTGACGTGCGCGCGCCTCCTTCGCGGCCGCCATCGCAAACGGAAGCGCCCGCTTGTGCTCCGCAGCCGCATCGAAGTGGTAAGCGAGCTCGAACACGCGGTCCGGGGTTCGCTTCATCATCAAGAAGGCCGCATGCAGGTGCAATCTCCGTCGCCGGTGCTCATCGAGGCTCCGCAGCACGGCGTCTCTGACCTTGTCGTGAACAAACGCGTGCCGAGGTTCCTGAGTGTGCTCCCAGACGACGTCACGGCGCCGTGCCTCTTCGATCGCCGCAACCGCCTCCCCGGGCCGCTGCCGAGCCAGCTCGGCGGCGAGGTCGAGGTCAAACGCCTTCCCCAATACCGCCGCCGCGGCGATCAGCCCGTGCGCCGAGTCGGACAGGAGCTCGAGCCGTCGCGCGAGGAAATCGGCCGCCTCGCGGGACGACTGCGCGGTCGACATCGCCTCCGGATCCACCCGCCAACCGAACGGCTCATCGACGAGGGCGCCGCACTCGACGAGCCCGCGAAGCACCGCACAAGCCATGAACGGGTTGCCCCGCGATAGGCGCACAACCGCATTCCGTGCCTCCGGCGGGAGCTCGCCGGCCATCGTCTCGGCGAGTCGTTCGATGTCGCCGGGCCCGAGTGGGGGCAACACCAGGCCGATCGTGGGCGTCACCCGTCTCAGGTTGTGATCGGCCGGCACCTCCTCGGAGCGGAATGCTGCGACCACGAGAACATGCCGGCGCGCCCCGTCGGCCGTGAGCTGCCAGTGCTCGAGCAGATCGTCCGTCAGGCTGCTCGACCATTGACAGTCGTCGAACATTACGACGGCTGCCTGCTCCTCCGATCCGAGCGACTCGAGCAGTCTGGTGAGGCCATCGACGATCCGCGCCTCCGCGAATGCCTCTGGTCCAAGGTCGATCGGTTGGCGGGGCTCGAGCACCTCGGCCATCTCGGGCAGCACGGCGCACACCGCGCCCTGCAGATCGCCGACGGCGAGGCGAATCCGCGCGGCCAGGTCCGCGTCGAGGCTCGCCCGCGAGACGATCTCCTCGGCGATGCCGAGGATCACCGGCAGTGGACGGCTCGAAACCTGCTCGATCCCCTGGGCGCGGAGGGTCCATGCCCCGGCCCGCGCGGCGCGATGCGCCAGCTCGTCGAGCAGGCGCGTCTTGCCGCCGCCGGATTCAGCCTCGACGAAGACCAGACCTCCTTCTCCGAGCGCTGCCGACTGAAACTGCGAATCGAGCGCAGCGAACTCCTCCGACCGACCGACGAGCGCGGGTTCGACGAGCGTGCTGCGCGAGTCGTGCAGGCCGATCACAAACGCGGGATCGTCGATGCCACGACTTCGGGCGGCGGCGATCTCGGCGACATCCGCAAGCGCCGCCTGAGCGGACTGGTAGCGATCGCGGGGGTCCTTGGCAACCAGGCGCTGGACGAACTCATCGAGCGCCCGCGGGACGTTCAAGCCAAGGTCCCGCAGAGCCGTCGGCGCAGTCGTCAGGTGGAAGCGCAGCAGCTCGCCGACCGTCTGCGCTTCGAACGGTGGCGTGCCGGCAAGGCATTCGAACAGCACGATTCCCACCGAGTAGAGATCCGACCGCTCGTCGACGGGGCGCGCCACGAGGCCCGCCTGCTCCGGCGAGACGTAGCGCGCCGCGCGGAGCAGCTCGTCCTGTCGGGGTGCTTCCATCAATGAGCCGCATCCAAGTCCGAAGTCGACGAGAACCGCTGCCTCGAGCAACGGTCCGGCCCCGGTGCTGATCACGTTCGCGGGCTTGACGTTGCGGTGCAGCACCCCGCAGGCGTGGGCTTCCTGCAACGCCTGTAGGACACCGAGGGCGACCGCCAGCGTCTCGTCCACCGCCAGCGGCCGCTCCCGCAGACGTACACCGAGGCTCACTCCGGGCACGAACGGCATCACGAGATAGCCGACGCCGGCCTGCTCTGAGACCTCGACCGGGGCAGCGAACGACGGCTGCTCGATGCGAGCGAGCGCCTCGACGTCGTGTTCGAGCCGCATCCACGCGGCCGAGGAGATCGCGGCCAGTGGAGCAGTCTTGATCACGACCTCCGACTCGTCGCGAGCGTCGATCGCGCGCCAGGTCTGGACCAGACGGCCGCTCCGCAGTGTCGATGTGGGACGGAAAGGCGTGCCGAACAGCGCGCCACCGGCCGTCCAGAAGCCGGCGCCGTCTTCGCTTGACTGATGTCCCTCGCCGGGTTGCGGCGGATGGCCGTCGCCATTGCGTCGGGACCCGTTGTGGTTCGTGGCTTCGAGGTTGGACGCGCCGAGATGCTCGTCGTCGGCGAATGTGGCGCCGTCCGGTACTGCCTCGTAGTCGGTGCGCTCTATCGTCATACCCCAGCTCAGCGACCTCTAGTGACCACGCTGCCTTCGCCACCGCCCGCGCCCGTCCGTGGCCGCCGCAGTTCCCCTAGCGCAGAGGCAGAAGACCTTCTAGAAATAAAAGACTGCTTGACGATACTCCCCAATTCGGAACGATCCAAGAGCTGGGATCGGGTGGGTGTGGCGTAGGTCCGCAAAACCTACCGAATTAGACGAAAAGCTGATCACGCGTTTTCTGCACTCATGCTCAGTCACTATTCCGGTGCGTCGTCCGGCGCCAGCGCGCCACCGTCGCCCGACGGCTCGATGACAGCGGTATCGTCCTGTTCGCCGTGGACGAGGGACTTCCCATCGCATACGAGGTGCTCGCCGACGGGGTTCCCGTGTATGCGGCCGGCGGCGAGCAGGTGGGGACCGTCGAGCACGTCGTAGCTGCGCCCGAGGAGGACATCTTCCACGGGATCGTGATGGATGCCCGCGGCACGAGCCGCTTCGTCCCCGCGGATCAGATCGCGTCGCTGCACGAGCGTGGGGTCGACCTTCGGATCGACGCGGCAACGGCGGCTGAGCTGCCTGAGCCGCACGGCGGTGCGCCGGCCTGGCGGGTCAACGAACCGGGTGTCGAGCCCAAGCCCTGGCGGCACTTGCTCGACCTGATCACGGGCCGTGATCCGAGACGCAGGGACTGGTCCGAACAGGATTAGGCGCAGGATCGGCTGATCGCCCTGCCCGTGCCGGACTTCGCGCAGCCGCTCTGCGAGCAGGACGTCGACAGTGACCCGCTGCGCCAATTCAGTGTCTGGTTCGAGCAGGCCGCGCAAGCAGGGATCCGGATGCCGGAGGCTGCGGCGGTCGCAACCGCGTCGGCGAGTGGCGCGCCCTCGGCACGGATGGTGCTGGTCAAGCGCTTCGACGAGCGCGGCTTCACGTTCTTCTCGAACTACGAGAGCCGTAAGGGCATCGAGCTGGCCGAGAACCCGCGGGCTGCCTTGCTGTTCTACTGGGATCCTCTGGGAAAGCAGGTCAGGATCGAGGGACCCGTGGAGCGCACCTCCGCGCACGAATCCGCGGAGTATGTCCGCAGCCGGCCTCGAGGGAGTCAGCTCAGCGCGCTTGCGTCGCCTCAGAGCCGTCCGGTCGCCGGTCGCGATGTGCTCGAGCAGCGGGTCACCGAGCTCGAGGAAAGTCACTCGGGCGATGAGCTGCCGGTCCCGGCGTGGTGGGGCGGCTACGTGCTGGTGCCAGACACCTTCGAGTTCTGGCAGCACCGGGAGGACCGCCTGCACGACCGGCTTCGCTACACCCTGCGAGCCGACGGCTCGTGGGCGATCGAGCGGTTGGCGCCGTAGCGGTATCTTGACGCCTGTGCGTCGCGTGCTCCTGACCCTGGTCACCAACTGCGCCGGCCTGGCGGTCGCATCGGCGCTGATTCCGTCGATCAGCTACCACCATCGTCTCGGCACGCTGTTGCTTGCTGGCCTGATCCTGGGGATCGTCAACGTCGCGCTCAGACCGCTGGTGATTCTGTTGACGCTGCCGGCAGTCATCCTCTCGTTCGGCCTCGCGCTGCTGTTCATTAACGCGTTGATGCTGTGGCTCACCGGGAGGATCGTGAGCGGGTTCTACGTACACGGTTTCTGGGCCACGGTTGGAGGGGCCCTGGTTCTGTGGCTCGTCAACATGGCGCTGCGGCCTTGGACTCGTCCACACCGCGATCGCAAGGACTCACCCCAAAAACAGGCGTGAGTAGCGAACTCCCGGGGTTAGAGTTGCCTCGAGGACCAGAGCACGGCCGAGAGCAGGACGCTGACGAGCGCAACGACCAGCCCGGTGATCCACCCCTGAACCTTGCTTGCGACGAGGATCGCGCCAAGCGCGGCACCGATTCCGATCACCCCGCCGGTGGCAACGAGGCGAGCAAGCAGGCGCTGGATGCCGAATCTGCGCCGCTTCGGCCCACGCCCTGAGGGCTCCGGTGCGTGTGTGGTCGCCGCTCCGCCGGGCGCCTGCGCAGAACCTTCCGCGTGCTCCTCCGGGGAGCCCATGGTTCACGTATCCCCCGTCGAGGGGAGCGAAAAACTCCTAGCCGGTCCGTCCACATGGCCACCGTACTGATTCCCGAGCCCCTCGTGCTCGCCGCGGATCGCTCGGTGATCGCCCCGCTCACGATATCCGGATTGCCGGAGCGGGTGCAGGCGCTCGATCTGCGCTGGCAGCGCAAGTCCGAGTTTCACCTGACGGCGATCGCCGCGCAGCGAGCTGCTCGTGCGCCTCGTTCCTCCGCCGGCTCACATCACGCTGTACTCGACCGACCCCGATCAGGGCATCGGCATCGTCAATGACCGCGAGCTGCTCGAGCGAGCGCCCCCGCTGCGTCCCGACGATCTCCAGTCGCTGCGCAAGGCGATTCAGTTCAAGGAGGTGTTCGTGGCCTGATCGACGCGACCCGGACCCGCGCCTCGGGTTAGGGTTCGCCGGTGGGCAAGCGCGCGGAGCTGGACGCGGTCGTCGTCGGCGGCGGCCACAACGGTCTCGTCGCGGCGGCGCTGCTCGCACGCGCGGGGCTGTCGGTGACGGTGCTCGAGCGGCGAGATCGCGTCGGCGGCGCGGTCGCGTCGAGCAGCCCGTTTCCCGGAGTGGGCGCGCGACTGTCGCGCTACTCGTACCTGCTCAGCCTGTTTCCCGCCCCGCTGCTCCAGGCTCTCGGCGTCTCGCTCGAGCTCCGGCCAAGGCGGATCGCCGCGTATGTGCCCGACGGCGATGGGGGGCTGCTGCTCAGCGACGACGAGGATCGCGCGCGCCTGTCGATGACCGCGATTGCCGGCGATCCGAACGAGTTCGAGGCCTGGCAGAGCTTCCACCGGATGCTGCGCGAGGTCGCACGGCGCGTGTTTCCCACGCTGACCGAGCCGCTCCGCTCGCGCGCGGAGCTGCGCGCACTGATCGGTGACGAAGCGGCGTGGCGCGCTCTGTTCGATGAGCCGCTGTCGGCTGTGATCGAGCGTACATTCAGCTCGGACCTGATCCGCGGAGTGGTGCTGACCGACGCCTTGATCGGGATGTTCGCTGCGGCGGACGACCCCGAGCTGAGACAGAACCGCTGCTTCCTTTATCACGTGATCGGCAACGGGACGGGCCGTTGGGATGTTCCAGTCGGAGGCATGGGCGCCCTCAGCGACGCGCTCGCAGCGTGCTGCCGGGGCGCTGGAGCACAGCTGAAGACCGGCACGGAAGTTGTGTCGATCGAGACGGACGGCGGCGCGGCGGAGGTGCATTGTGCGGACGGTCAGCGGCTCTCGGCCCGCCGCGTCCTGGCGTGCGTCGCGCCCGTGGTGCTCTCGCGGCTGCTCGGCGAGCCGGCCACCGATCCCGCCCCCGAAGGCTCACAGCTGAAGCTCAATATGGTTCTGACCCGCCTCCCCAAGCTGCGTGATCCCGCGGTTTCGCCCGCCGACGCGTTCGCGGGCACGTTCCGGGTCGGTGAGGGCTATGCCGCGATTCAGCGGGCGTTCGACGAGGCGTCGGCGGGGGTAATCCCGACCGTCCCGCCGTTCGAGGTCTACTGCCACTCCCTGACCGACGCGACGATCCTGTCCGCGGAGTTGCGCGCCGCGGGAGCGCAGACGCTGAGCCTGTTCGCCATGCACATGCCCGCGCGCTTGTTCGCCGGCGATGCGGCCAGCGCGAAGCAGGACGCGGTCGCGGCCACGCTGCGATCGATGAACTCAGCGCTGGCCGAGCGGATCGAGGATTGCCTGTGGCTCGACGAGGACGGCAGCCCGTGCATCGAGGCGCTCACGCCTCCCGAGATCGAGGACGAGCTCGGAATGCCGGGAGGGCACATCTTCCACCGCGATCTGACGTGGCCGTATGCGGAGTCCGATGAGGAAGTCGGCCAGTGGGGAGTGGAGACCGACTACCCGAACGTGTGGATCTGCGGCGCTGGCGCTCGCCGGGGCGGCGCCGTCAGCGGCATTCCCGGACACAACGCGGCGCGCGCCGTGCTCGAAGCAGAAGCTCGAAGCTAGCGATCAGGCCATCACGATCGAGGCGAGAGTCTCGCCCTCGTCACCGATGAACCACCGCCAGTGCCCGTTGCAGAGGACGGTTTTCGCACCTGGCTGCGCCGGCGTGCGGTATTCGATCTCGACGTCGATGGCATCGGGATCGCACTCGCGTAGGAGCTCCTCTTCCAGCGGGTGCCAGTAGGCGGTGTTGTTGATGTGGCCGGCGAGATCGCACTCGGTCGCGCGGAAGGTCCAGGTGAAGCTTCGCTCCGCGGGCTGTGGCGCCGGGTGGCGCAGACGAGCGCTGACCCGCCGACCCGCAGCCGCCTCGCCGTACTTCGCGAGCTCCTCGCGGGTGAGCTCGGTGGGATGCGTCCCGAGTGGATCGAGATGAACCCACAGGAAGGCGGCGTCGACATCGACGGTCTCGGCGTCCTCGTGTGCGATCGTCGTGCCACGCTCGGCCCACATCCGTCCCAGCCCAGTGCAGAACGTGCTGATCGCACACGACTCCCCGAACCGCGGGAAGCGCCTGACCCTGATGCGTGCCCGCCGCACCACCCACACCACGCCCTCCGCGACCCCGGCGTCCTCGACGTCCGCGTAGGCGATGTCCTGAAGCCAGCAAGCCAGCGCGTCGAGCCGCATCCGCCCTGACGGCGCGCAATCCCCCGGCCCCGGACGACGGGTCTGGTTGTACACCCGGCCCGTGCGGGGCGGCGGCCCGAGCTCGCTGATCGGTGCTTGCTTCACCATGATGCAGAGCGTAGGGATTGCGCGGCGAGATCTGGCGCTCAGGTGAACAGACGCGGGTCCGAGGTCACGATGCCGTGTACGCCCAGCAGCCGCAGCTGCTCGATCGCGCTTCGGTCGTTGACCGTCCAGGCGTACAGGGAGCCGCCGCCTCCGACGACGTCTGCGATCAGGCGTTCGTCGATCAACCGGTGCTGGGCCATGATCGAGTCCCACCGCCGCCGCTGCAGTCCGCCGAGGACGTGCGCGCGCCAGTCGCCCCAGCGCCGGCTCCACCGCGAGAAGCGACCGCCCACCGAGATCGCGACGTGCGCCCGTGGCTCCTGCGCACGGATCGCGTCGAGAACGTAGGGAACCTGAGAGGAGATCAGCGCTCGGCCGAGCACCGACGCCTGGTCCAGCGCCTCGAGCAGAGCGGCCTCGCAGCCGTGTTGTTTGAGGTCGACGTTGAGCGCGACCCCGCGAAACCGCCGGCTCGCGAGGTGCGCGAGCGCCTTGCGCAGCGGCACGCTTGCGGCCCGCCCCGCGTGCAAGACGGTGTGCGCGAGCACCAGCTCGCCCCGCCAGCATCTGACGTCGAACTCCACCATGTCGACGCCCACCTCGAGCGCGGCGTCGAACGCGGCGAGCGTGTTGGCCGGCGCAAGCGCACTGGCGCCGCCATGGCCGATGCGCTGACAGTGGTGGGACATCTGTTCTACAGAAGATGCCAGCCGCAGCGGCGAATTTCGCCGGGTCTCGCCGCCGGTGGCCCCCGGGTCGCCGGGCCGGCCGCGTCCGGCGGTCGCCGGCCGGCCGTGTCAGGCGGTCGCTGGCCGGCCGCGTCAGGCGGTCGCCGGCCGGCCGCGTCAGGCGTCACCGTCAGGAGCTACCGGGGACCGTCTGGACGGCGGCCGCCAGCCGGTCGAGCATCTCGCCGAAGATGCGCCGGAGTCCGAGCGGTGCGAACAGCCCCTCGAAGAAGCCGCCGATACCACCGGCCCCGCTCCAGGTCGCCTCGAGCATAACGATCGATCCATCCGCGCCTGGAGCGACGGTCCAGGTGGCGACGAACGACGACAGCTGGTCGCGCTCGTAGATCATCCCATCCGATTCCTGCACCTCGAGCCTGTAGTCGCGCTCGCGGCCGCCGGCGGCGAAGTGGTACGCGACGACGGTGCCCGTCCCCTGGCCGCCCTGCTCGACCCGGTAGGCGGTGTAGTTCTCGGTCAGGATCTTCGGCCGCGCGTCGCGATAGTCGCGAAGGAAGCCGAGCACCTGCTCGGGCTCGGCCTTGATGGGCTTGCTGGCGCTGGCTCTGACCGTGCCCACGGCTCTGATTCTCCCACCCGGCGGACTGCGTCCGGCGAGGCGCCTGAGATGATTGCCCGCGTGCTCGCCGTATTCGCTTCCTCGCTCGACAGGGACGACCCGCTGCGCGGCCTCTCGATCGGCGAGCGCCCGGAGCCGACGAGACCCGACCGCTGGGCGATGGTCGAGGTCAAGGCAGCTTCGCTCAATCACCACGACCTCTGGTCGCTGCGCGGGGTCGGCCTGAGCGAGGAGCAGCTGCCGATGATCCTCGGCTGCGACGCCGCCGGGATCGACGAGGACGGGAACGAGGTCGTAGTTCACTCCGTGATCAGCGGCGACGACTGGCGCGCGGACGAGACGTTCGATCCCCGGCGATCGATTCTCTCCGAGCGTCATCCCGGCACGTTTGCCGAGCGAGTGGCGGTTCCGCGCCGCAACCTGATCCCCAAGCCCGCGGAGCTGTCGTTCGAGGAGGCGGCGTGCCTGCCCACCGCCTGGCTCACCGCATACCGGATGCTGTTCACCCGCGCCCGGCTGACGCCCGGTGCGACGATCCTGGTTCAGGGATCCACCGGCGGCGTCGCGACCGCGCTGACCGTGATCGGAAGCGCGGCCGGCATCCGTGTGTGGGTGACCGGACGCAGCGAAGAGAAGCGCCAGCAGGCGCTCGCGATGGGCGCAGACCAGGCGTTCGAGCCCGGCGCCCGCCTCCCCGAGCGCGTCGACGCGGTGATGGAGACGACGGGCGCCGCGACGTGGGCTCACTCGATCAGGTCGGTGAAGCCAGGCGGGACGATCGTCACGTCGGGAGCGACAACCGGGGACCCCGCCCCCGCCGGGCTGACTCGCGTGTTCTTCCTCCAGCTCTCGATCGTGGGATCGACAATGGGCACGCGGGACGAGCTGGAGCGGCTAATCCGCTTCTGTGTGGACCGAGATGTGCGTCCCACGATTCACGCCACGCACTCGCTTGCCGACGCGCGCGACGGGTTCGAGGCGTTGCTCGCGGGTGAGGTCGTGGGCAAGGTGGTTCTGACCGTCTGAGTCGCTGCGCCGGATAGGGCTCCCGTCCCCGCTCAGGGTGCATAGCGCGACAAGACTCGTTGGCGAGACCACGCTCGACGCGCCATGCACAGCAGAGGATCCTGGTGCGTCACGCGTTCGTCGGACTCCGGCGCTTGTCGCGCTATGCACACGGATCGCGCCGCCGTAGCGCATCGATGCGCAACGGCGGCGGCGCACGGTCGCGTGAGTTAGCCGCGAGCGCCCGTCGCCTCAGCCAGGAACCGTTCCGCCATCCGGCGGCCGAGCTCGTTCCACTCCCCGATGCTCCGCTCGCTCCGCTGCCGCAGCGCCTCCAGGTCGACGCCGCCGGCCTCGGGGTCGCTGCGAGAGTCCTCGATCCACGCGAGGAGATCGCCATTCGTGACCTCGGAGTGAAACTGGATCCCCCAGGCACGATCCCCGACTCGGAACGCCTGGATGCATGCATCGCTGCGCGCCAGCAGGCTCCCGCCGTCGGGCAGCGCCACTTCGTAGCTGTGCCAGCCGAACGCCTCGAAGCGTGGCGCGAGCGCACCGATAACAGGATCGGCGGCGCCCTCTTCGCTGACCCGAACGTCGTACCAGCCGATCTCCGGCCGGGCCGCTCGAAGCGCCTCCCCGCCCGTCGCCTGGGCGAGCAGCTGCGCGCCCAGGCACACTCCGAGCACCGGGACGTCGGCCTGCACGAGCTCGCCGAGCAGCTCCCGCTCGCGCTCGAGCCACGGGTGAGCCTCGTCTTGATCGGCATGCATCGCCCCACCCAAAGCCAGCACGGCGGAGTAATCGCGTGGGTCGCGTGGCGCCGGTGCGTCCTTCGGGATCAGCCACTCGTCGAGCTCGGCGCCGGCTCGCAGGATCGCCTCGGCCAACACGCCGGGGCCGGCGTCCGCCTGATGCACGATCGCCAGCACGCGGGCGGGAGATCCATCCTCGCGGGTCACGCGACGGCCCCCGGGGCTGCGTACGTGGTGCGCGCCAGCTCCAGCAGCTCAGCCGCGGCGGGCGAATGGCGACGCTCCTCCCGCCAGGCGAGCGTGATGTCGCGGCTGAGCGATGGATGCGTGAGCGTCAGGATCGAGACCTCGGCGCCGGGCGCAACCGCATCCGAGCGTGGCAGGATCGCCACGCCCATCCCCCGCGCGACCAGGCGGCGGATTCGCTGGCTCTCGTTCGATTCGAGCTTCACCTGCGGCTCGAACCCGGCCGAGCGCCCAGCCATCGTCAGCAGCTCGCGCAGCCGCGCGCCCTCGCGGAAGCTGATGAACTGCTCGCCCTCGAGCTCGGCCATCCGCACGCGCCGGCGCTTACCGAGCGGATGCTCGCGCGCGACGATCGCGACCAGCTCCTCGCTGAGCAGCTGATGCAGCCCAAGCCCATGGCTCTCGATCCGCTCGGTCACCGACAGGAACGCCAGGTCGAGCTCGTCGACCCGCAGCATCTCGGCGAGGTCCTCGCTCGACTCCTCGCGGACCGTCAGCTCGACCGCCGGATGCCGGCTGTGAAAGATCGACAGCACCAGCGACAGGTCGACAGGACCCATCGTGTGCATCGCGCCGACCGATACGTGTCCGATGGTGATGCCGCGCAGCGCCTGCAGCTCGGTGTGCGCGGCCTCCAGCTCGGCGAGGATGCGGCGGGCCCGGCCGACCAGGACCTCCCCGGCATCGGTCACAGCCACCCGGCGGGTGGTGCGCTCGACAAGGGCGAGCCCCACCTCTTTCTCGAGCCGCCGGATCTGCTGCGAGAGCGCGGGTTGAGCGATGTGCTCTCGCGCCGCAGCGCGGGTGAAGTGCCGTTCCTCGGCGAGCGCAACCAGGTAACGGAGCTGGCCAAGTTCCATAAGCTAAGACTATAGATCTCTGCGAATACTCGTCTTGGACATCTAAAGGGACAACCGCCATCATGGCTGACGCAACACCCTCTCCTCCCTCGAGCGCGCTCCTGGGGCCGGCCTCATAACACGCCGGCTCGGGAGCGCGACTCACTTAACGCCTACGCTGTCGTAGTTGCACACGGCCGATATCTCCGCCTGGGCTGCTCGCCGCCGATACACCGCCGGGCAGTTCTCCGCCGAGAACCTGAGCTCGCTGAAGCGGGACGCGACCGTTGCGGTCGTGATCCCTACCAAGGAGTGCGCCGCGACTGTCGGCACCGTGATCCGCAAGGCAGTCGCGCCGCTTGCCGACGCGTGGCTCGTCGACGAGATCGTCGTGATCGACGCGGACTCGGCAGACGGCACCGCTTCCGTTGCGGCCCGGGCCGGAGCGCGGGTCCTCCAGCAGGACCAGGTGCTCGCCGAGTACGGACCGGCCCTAGGCAAGGGCGACGCGCTCTGGCGGGCCGTGCACGAGTGCGGGGCCGAGATCGTCTGTTTCCTCGACGGCGACACGCTCGACCCGGTCCCGACCCACCTGCTGGGGCTGATCGGACCGCTGATCTCCGACAGTTCGATTCAGCTGGTCAAGGGCGCTTACGACCGGCCGCTTCGGACAGGGGGCCTCGAGCTCGAGGGCGAGGGCGGCAGGGTCACCGAGCTGATGGCCCGCCCGCTGCTCAACCTCTATGAACCGCTTCTAGCGGGATTTGCGCAGCCTCTAGCCGGCGAGTTCGCGGCGCGGCGCTCGCTCCTCGAGGAGATCCCGTTCCCGGTCGGCTACGGCGTCGAAATCGCGGTGTTGATCGACGCACTTCACGCTCACGGGCTCGACGCGCTGTGCGAGTGCCACCTCGGCACGAGGCGACAGGTCCACCAGCCGCTGCGCGCGCTCGGCGAGATGTCTTACGCCGTCCTCGCGGCGGTGAAACGGAGGGTCGGCCAGGGTGCCGACGGACTGAGCGGACACTACGTTCGTCCATGGGACGAGTTCACGGTTGCCACCATCCCAATCGACGAACGTCCTCCGCTGGCAGCAATCGGCGACAGAAAGTCGCCGAGCTCTTCTCCGCGTGTCAGGGGCGCCGCCGATACCTGAGGCACCGGCAGCAGCAGCCCGCTGCGCCCGCGATGGCAAGTGCCGCGTACGGCGTCAGCACCTGACTTTGACGGACCAATCGAGGGTGGCCGATCCCACGCGGGTGTGGACCACAGCGCGGACGATCAGCGCGACGCCAACCGCTGGGGCCGGGAACTTGAGCACGTCATGCCAGCGCCCGTCGGTTATCGGATGACTCGGCGGCGTATCCCGTCCAACGACCTGCCCGGAGAAAACGAACTCGAGCTCGACCGTGCCGGACACTGGCGTTCCTCGGGCGTCTGTGACGTAGATCGAATAAGGCCACGGGTGGTTCACGATCGGCGCATGGTTCTCGGCGGTCAGGGTTGCTCGTACGGGTCCAACCGGCGCCGGATGCCGCGCGTGATGGGGCTTCGGGGTGGTGCTGGTCTTGGTAGTGGTGTGGCTCGTGGTTGTCGAAGTGCTTGCCGAGCTTGTCGCCGTCCGGGTGTGCTTGTGCGTCTTCGCCTTCGTTCTATGAGAGCGCGACTTGCGGCGGTGGCTCGGCGACGCCGTCGACGTGTGAATCGTCGAACTCGTTGTGGTAGAGGCTGTCGCCAAGGCACTCACCGCGCTGGTTGTGGATGACGGCGGTGAGCTACCCCCGCATCCCGCGCTGCCCAATCCGAGCAGCGCAGCTGCGACGAAGCCAGCCATAGGTCTCCACATCGAAGCGCTTCTCCGGAGGAAGCGGTCCCGAGGACCGCGCCATCCTATCTGCTGCTTGGCGACTAGAGTCGGACGCCCTCGGCGGCCCTCGCGCACGCGGCAAGCGCCGCGCGGAGGTCTGCCACGAGGTCGAGCGGGTCCTCGACGCCGCAGCTCAACCGGACGAGGTCAGGCGGCACCGCGGCGGCCGAGTCTTCGACCGACTGGTGCGTCATCGCCTGCGGCACCTCGATCAGCGACTCGACGCCCCCCAGTGACTCGGCGAGGGTGAACAGCTCGGTGCTCGCCGCGAGCTCGGTCGCCTGGGTATGGCGGAAGCTGACCATCCCGCTGAACCCCGGCCAGCGAACGTCGCTGACCTCTGGGGTCGCGCGCAGCAGCTCGACCACGGCCTCGGCGCTGCGGGCGTGGGCGTCCATGCGCAGATGCAGCGTGCGAAGCCCCCGGTGAACAAGGAAGCAGTCGAACGGCCCGGGGACCGCCCCGACCGAGTTCTGCACGAACCGCAGCGACTCGTACCAGCGCTCGTCGCGGGCGATTGCGACGCCGCCGACGACGTCCGAGTGGCCGCCGAGGTACTTGGTGGTGGAGTGGACGACGAAGTCCGCGCCGAGCTCGAGCGGCCGCTGATTCGCCGGCGTCGCGAACGTGTTGTCGACCGCCACGAGCGCCTTCCGCCGCCGGGCTACCACGCCGGCGATGTCGACCACGTTGAGCAGCGGGTTTGTGGGGGTCTCGATCCAGATCAGGGTCGTCTCATCGGTCACCGCCCGCTCCAGGGCGGCGAGGTCGGTTTGGTCGACCAGGTCGAAGCGAAGGCCCCACCGCGCCAGAACCTTGTCGACCAGCCGGTACGTGCCGCCGTAGAGATCGGCCGGCATCACCACGTGCGATCCGGCCTGGCACGTCTGGGTGATCAACGCGTGCTCGGCCGCAAGCCCCGAGGCGAACGCGACGGCATGCCCGCCTTCGAGCTCGCCGAGCGCCTGCTCGAGCGCCGCCCTGGTCGGGTTCGCCGAGCGCGCGTAGTCGTAGTCCTCCACAAACTCCCCCGGGCGCTCCTGCACGTAGGTTGACGTCTGGTGGATCGCCGGGATCACCGACCCGTAGGTCGGGTCCGGGTTCAGGCCGGCGTGGACCGCCCGCGTTCCGAACCCCCGCTCGTCGCTCACGAGACGAGGGCTTCGAGCAGATCGGTGCGAGTCACGATCCCGGCTGCGCGGCCCTCGTGGGTGACCAGCAGGGCCTGCTGGGAGCCCGCCAGCAGCTCGACAGCCTCCCGGGCCGGGTCTTCCGTCGAGACGGCCGGGAATGGAGGCTCCATCACCTCGATGATCTCCTCGCCGAGCAGCGACGGATCCTGCACGGCGCGGAGCAATAGCCCGCGCTCGTCGATTGCGCCGACGACGCTCGCCGGGTCGTTCGCGCTGACGACCGGAAGCTGGGAGACGCGATGCTCGTGCAGCAGCGCGATCGCGTCGCTCACCCGGTCGTGCGTTCTCACGCTGACGAGCGGAGGGATTTCGCCGGCGTCGCTCTTGCGGCGCAGAACGTCTCCCACCGTCGTCTCCGGGCCGCTCTCGAGGAACCCGTACTGGCGCATCCAGGTGTCGGAATAGATCTTCGACAGGTAGGCACGCCCGCCGTCGGGCAGGATCACCACCACCATCGCGTCGGGATCGTTGAGCTCCCTGGCCACCTCGATCGCGGCGTGGACTGCGAGCCCTCCCGAGCCGCCGGCGAGGATGCCCTCCGCCTCCACGAGCTTGCGCGTCGTCACGAACGCGTCTCGATCGGACACGGTCACCCAGCGATCGACCATCGCGGGGTCGAACGTCTCGGGCCAGAAGTCCTCACCCACCCCCTCGACCAGGTACGGGCGAACGTTCTCCTCCCCGCCGGAGTAGATCGAGCCGTCCGGATCGGCGCCGACTACGACCAGCTCCGGCTTGCGCTCGCGCAGGTACCGGGCGGCCCCGGTGACGGTCCCGCCTGTTCCGACGCCGGCAACGAGATGCGTGATCGCGCCCTGAGTCTGCTCCCACAGCTCCGGCCCGGTCGACTCGTAGTGGGCCTGAGGATTTGCCTGGTTGAAGTATTGGTTGGGCTGGAACGCGCCCGGGATCTCTTGCGCCAGCCGGTCCGCGACGCGGTAGTAGGACTGCGGCGACTCGGGCGGCACGTCGGTCGGCGCCACCACCACCTCGGCACCGTATGCACGGAGCAGATCGATCTTCTCCTTGGACATCTTGTCGGGCATCACCGCGATCACTCGGTAGCCCTTGAGGCACGCGGCCATCGCCAAGCCGGTCCCGGTGTTCCCCGAAGTCGGCTCGACGATCGTCCCGCCGGGGCGCAGCAGGCCATCGCGCTCCGCAGCCTCGATCAGCGCGACCCCGACGCGATCCTTGATCGAGCCGCCCGGGTTGAGCGACTCGACCTTCGCGACGATCTGCGTTCTCACCCCCGGGGCGATCCTCGTGAGTCGGACCAGCGGGGTGTTGCCGATCGTCTCGAGGATCGAGTCCTTGATCAGCGACGTGAGAGCGGTAGGCGGCGGGCGGAGCTCAGTCTCGTGCATGTTGCAATGGTGACGGATCGTGCGACCATCAGGCAAGCCATCGAAGATCCTGCGGAATTCATCCTAATCGGTGGCATATGATTCGACCAGAGGCTCGACAATGCCCCAGCGAGCAAATGATCCACAGCCCGGCGTCGACGACGTCGACCGCGCGCTGCTCGAGGTGCTTGCGGGCGACGCCCGGATCACCAATCAGCGCCTCGCCGAGCGCGTCGGAATCGCGCCGTCGACGGCGCTGGCGCGGCTCCGCTCGCTGCGCGATCGCGGGGTGATCCGCGGGTTTCACACCGAGATCAACCTGGCCGCGCTCGGGAGACCGCTTCAGGCGATGATCGCGATCCGCCTCGCCGTGCACGCGCGCGAGCAGATCGACGCGTTCACCGAAGCGGTCCGAGCGCTACCGGGAGTGCTGATGGTCTTCCACCTGACCGGGGTCACGGACTATCTGATCTGGCTCGCCGCCGCCGACACCGAGGACCTGCGGGAATTCGTCCTCGACCACCTGACTACGCATCCGTCGGTCGCCCACGCCGAGACCGCGCTGATCTACGAGCACCGGCACGGGCCCGGGATCTGGGGCGCCGCAACACCGGGCTAGAAAACCGCCGGCCGCTCGGTGAGAATTCACTCATGCACGCTCGCGGTGCAGCTCCGCTGTTGATCGCCGCGGCCGCGCTATCACTCGCGTCCGTATCGGCGCCCGCGCGCACGACGCATCGGCCTCGACGCCACGTCTGCCTCGTCCCAGGCGTCGGCAAGCCCCTCGACGCGATCTGGCATCCCCACTGGGTTCGGGCGATCGGCTACAACGACACGCGGACCGGCGACATTGCCTTCGCCGTCCGCACTGATCACCGCTTCTACGGCTATCGCTCCGACCACATGGAGTGGTCGGCGAGCATCGTCAAGGCGATGCTGATGGTCACCTACCTGGACATGCCGTCGGTTCGTAGCCGTCTGCTGAACGGCTCTGACAAATCGATACTCGGTCCGATGATCACCGTGTCGGACAACGTCGCCGCCCAGCAGGTGTTCAACACGGTCGGGCAGAGCGGGCTGCAGGCGCTCGCAAATCGAGTCGGGATGACCCACTTCGCGACCAGCCCGATCTGGGGGGAGACCGAGGTGACCGCGCGCGACCAGACCAAGTTCTTCCTGCACATCGACCGCTACGTGGTACCGCTGCACCGGGCTTACGCGATGATCCTGCTCCGGAGCATCATCCGCTCCGAGCGATGGGGGATCGGCGAGGTCGCTCCGAAAGGCTGGAAGCTCTTCTTCAAGGGCGGCTGGGGCTACGGCACCGGCCTGATCGACTCCCAGGTCGCGCTCCTGGTGCGCGGCTGCGCCCGCGTCTCGATCGCGGTCCTGACGATGAACGACGGCTCACATGAGTACGGCAAGCAGACGCTCCGAGGAATGTTCTCGCGATTGCTGCGCGGGTTGCCAACCGGGCACAAGCACAGGCGCCATCGGCGGCACCGGCACCCGCACGGCGCGTAGGCTCGGGGGTACTCCCATTGGTGGGCGAAAGTTGCCTGGCGACCACGCGGCTCAAACTCAGAACACCGCACCAGTGGGGAGCACTGAAGGAGGCGTACATCGGGAGCCTGCGGCAGCACGCTGAGCCGGTGGCCAAGCCGTCCTCCACGGCCGGGGCAGTCCACGTGCTAGCCGCCTGGACGGCGTCACGGCCCCGGACGCCTCTCCCTCTATTCAGCCACGTTTGTGCGCAGACCGCCTCGAGGCCCGGTCATGCGGTCACGTCCTTGAACAAAAACGTGACTCGGAGGCGCAGACAGCCGCTTCTGGGCTAATGCGTCTAGCGTCTGCTCTTGGAGAGCTTGGATCAACGTGCCTTCGTCATCGCTCGCCGTCGTGCAGACCGCTCGTGAGCACACGCTCGATGCGGGCAC
>CATPBV010000150.1 GCA_955652345.1 uncultured Solirubrobacteraceae bacterium
GAAGCCGGCCGTCGGACACCGCGGACCGTCTCTCGGGCCGCGGCCAGCGCGCGCGCCATCGCGCCGGCGTCCACGTATCGGTCTCCCGGCTCTTTGGCCAGGGCCCGCTCCACAATCGAGCGCAGCTCCTTCGGGATAGTCGATCCGAGCGGCGGCGGAGGATCCTGGAGGTGCCTCAAGGCAAGCTCCACGGGCGACGAGCCCGGGAACGGGGGCTGTCCTGCGAGCATCTCGTACAGGATCACGCCGACGCTGTAGACGTCGGTGGCGGGTGTTGCGGGACGTCCCTGGGCCTGCTCGGGGGCCATGTAGCGAGGCGTGCCAGCAAGCGTGGTCGAGGCCCCTTCGCTGCCCGCGTCCGCAAGGCGCGCGACGCCGAAATCCCCGACCTTCACCTGACCACGTGTGGAGATCAGGACGTTGCCCGGCTTCACGTCTCGGTGGACAATGTGCTGGGCATGCGCTTGCGCGAGCGCCCGGCACAGCTGCTCGGCGATGCCACATGCCTCGGCCAACGACATCGGCCCGCTTGCGAGGCGGCTGGCGAGGCTCTCGCCCTCAACCAGCTCGGCGACGTAATAGAGCCCTTCGGGGGCGTGTCCGACGTCGAATATCCGCACGATTCCCGGATCGTCGATGCGGGCGAGCAGCTGCGTCTCGCGCTCGAAGCGCCGCATCCACTCCGGGTCCTCCGACCACCAGGGCTTGATCACCTTCACCGCGACCGCTCTGGCCAGGCGCCGATCGACGCCTCGATAGACGCGGCCGAACGCGCCCTCGCCGATCAGGGCGTGAAGCTCGTAGCGGTCGTCCAGGACACGACCGCGCAGATCAGGCGCCACAGCCACCCGGGTGAGGTTACTGGGGGCGCCCTGGGCGACCCGTGATCCACACCACCGACTCTGACCCGGCGCGCCACACACCGCCGGGCATCACCTCGCTCAGCAACGGGCTTGAGGTCGCGCCGGATGGGTCGACTGCGATCAGCCCGCCGCGCCCGCTGAATACGGAAACGTCCGCAAGCGCCCGCTCGGTCGCCTCCGCCAGGGCCACCCCACTCTGCCGCAGCATCGCGATCTGATGGGCCGCCCCGGTCCGGATGAACGCCTCGCCGACGCCAGTGCAGGAGACCGCCACGTGCTCGTCCGCCCAGGTTCCCGCACCGATCAGCGGCGAGTCCCCGACGCGGCCCGGCGGCTGCCCGGATCGTCCTCCCGTCGATGTCGCCGCCGCAAGCACTCCGTCCGCGTCGAGGCAGACCGCGCCGACGGTTCCGCGCATTGGCTCTGGAGCCGCACGCCCTCGGAGACGAGCCAGCTGATGCTCGGTCACGAAGTGCAAGTTGTCGCGCTGGGCGATACCGAGCTCGGCTGCTCGACGGTCGGCCCACTCACCCACCATCAGAACCTGATCTGAGTCGAGGACGAGCCGCGCCGCAAGGATCGGATGCTCAGTGCGGGTGAGGCCCGCCACCGCCCCGGCGGCGCGGTCGCTGCCGCGCATCAGGGCCGCGCTCATCTGCACCGAGCCGTCCGAGCACAGCGCGGAGCCCCGGCCGGCGTTGAACAGCTCGCACGACTCCATCTCGGCGACGGCAGCCTGCGCCGCGTCGATCGCGTCGCCTTCCTTCTCGAGGACGCGACGGCCCGCGGCAAGCGCGCCCAGGAGCGCCTCTCGGAACGCGGCCTCGTGTTCCCGCAACGCGTCGGTCACGTCCCCTTCGCCGCCGTGGATCAAGAGCACCGGTGGCGTCGCTGACATCGTGGAGCAACGCTACCCGCACTGCACGATCGCTGTCGCTTGCGCTCTCGGGAGAGGGATCGCCTCCGGTGCGCCGAACGCCCTGACTCTCGCGATATGCACCAAGGAGGTTTCAGGTGAGCCACTTCGACAGAACCACCCCCACCCTCGACGAGTCGACGAAGCCACGCACCGTCGGGTCGCGACTTGCCGACATCGGCGATCGACTCGCGCGTACGTTCACGGTTGCCGAGCGACCCGGCTTCTACCTCACCCCGGAGCCCGTCGCCGATGAGTTCCCGATGCCCGGCGAGCCCGAGCAGCCGTGGGAGCGGATCGCGGCGCGATTCCCGGTCGCCCGCGATGGCTACGACCGCGCCGCGGTCGACACCCACGTCTCAGAACTCGAGCAGGAGCTCGCCGACGTCGAGCGGGAGCTGGCGGAGGTTCGCCGCACACAGCCGGCGAGCACCGCGGTAGCCGAGGAGATCAGCCGGATCGGCGAGCAGACCTCGGCGATCCTGATGGCCGCGCACCAGCAGGCCCAGGAGATAACGCGGCGCGCGAAAGTGCAGGCCGATCACTCCATCGCCGATGCGGTATCCCGGTCGACGGCAATGACCCAGCAAGCCGAGCAGCGGCTTCGCGAGCTGGACGGCGACACCGACTCGATCTGGAGCGAACGCGCGCAGCTGATCGACGACGTCCGTAGCCTCGCCGGCGCCCTGATGACGCTCGCCGAGGAGTCGACACGGCGGTTCCCGCCGGAGCCCGCCGAGCCAGAGAAGCCCGAGTTGCCGATCGTCCAGGTCACCGAGATCCCGACGATCTCGATCTCGAGGCTGGTCGACAAGGACATCGCTGAGCCACACGAGCCCGATCCGGAAGCCGGCTGACACGCGTGAAGTGACCCCCGCCGCCGGCAGCAGCGACCCTATAGAGCTGTCTGTCGGCTCGAGGACGGTCCGGATCTCCAGTCCCGAGCGCGTCTACTTCTCGGCTCGCGGCGAGACGAAGCTCGATCTCGTCAACTACTACCTGAGCGTGGGCGACGGGATCGTCCGGGCACTACGAGAGCGGCCGTGCATGCTCCACCGCTTCCCGGGCGGCGTGGGCAGCAA
>CATPBV010000151.1 GCA_955652345.1 uncultured Solirubrobacteraceae bacterium
ATCCAGCGGAATGCGCGCTGGTTCACGTCTGGAGTCACGAAATACAGAAACGAGAAGACGAGCAGCGCGCTGATCAGAGCTGCCGGCCACCGGCCGATTCCCCACACCGCGGCGCCATCGTGGCCGAAGACGCCACGAACGACGCCGCCACCGGCGAACATCAAGACCACGGTCGCAAGGACGAGCGCCAGGAGGACCACCGTTGACGCGAGGTCGGTGAGCTTGCGGCGAACGAAGCTTCGTCCTTGCTGTGCGTCGAAGATGACGTTGAGGGCCCGGCGCGCAGCCTCGAGATAGCCGGTCGCGCCATACAGCGCCACAAGAACGCCGACCACCAGAGCGATAAGGGCTGTGCCCTTGCTCTTCAGAGCGGCGCGCAGGGCGGCATCGAGCGGCGCCAAGGTGGTTCGGGGAACGACTCCGCGCAGGTAGTGGATGATCGAGTCGTAGGTTCCTGGAAACTCTCCCAGCAGCCCGAGCATCGACACCGCCAGGAGGAGGACAGGGAACAGCGACATCAGCGCGTAATAGGTGAGCGCCCCGGCGTGGTGGGTGCATTGGTCGTCATAGAACGACACGACCGTCCGCTTTGCCACCGACAGCACCTGACCCATCGCCACGAACGTACTGCACCACTGCGCAAACTCGGATCTGCGCTCGTCGGCCGGTTCACCCGCGACGCGAACTATCCCTCAGGATCGCGAAGCCTCGGGATCGAACTTCGCGGGGGAGTCACATGTCCATCCCGCCGTTGACGCTGAAGGTCTGGCCGGTGATGTAGGAGGACTGGTCGCCTGCCAGGAAGTGCACGACGCGGGCGATGTCGTCCGGCCTGCCGAGCCGCCCCACCGGGATCTTCGCCTTGATGCCGTCGAGCACCTTCTCGGGGACGTGCTCGAGCATCTCGGTCGCGACGAATCCTGGCGCGACGGTGTTGACCGTGACACCGATGCCGTGCTCGTCGAGCTTTCCGGCCCGCTCCAGCTGAAACGCCGCCTCGCGGGCGAGCGTCTTCGTCAGCCCCGACAGCCCGGACTTCGATGCGGCGTAGTTGGCCTGCCCGATGTTGCCGATCTCGCCGATGATCGAGGAGATGTTCACGATCCGCCCGGACCCGCGGGCGATCATGTGCGGCAGCGCCGCCTGGGACATGAAGAACGCGCCCGAGAGGTTGACCGCGATCACCTTGTACCAGTCCTCGTCGGTCATCTTCAGCACGGTCTTGTCGATCGTGATCCCGGCATTGTTGACCAGGATGTCGAGCCGCCCGTGCTCCTCGATCACCTCGCGGATGGTGCGGCGACAATCGTCGGCCGAGCCGATGTTGCCCTGGTGGATGCTCGTGTCCACGCCGTGGTCGCGCAAGTGGTCGAGCAGCTCATTGGCGCGCTCCGCGTCGCGGCTGTAGCCAGCGGCGACAATGGCGCCCTGCTCGGCGAAGCTGCGACAGATCGCGGCCCCAATGCCGCGCGTGCCGCCGGTTACGAACGCAACGTGACCCTCCATTCTGGGCCGGTGGGGATCGGCGCGTAAGGCCTCGGTCCGGGGCCGGGGTATGTCAGCGGTGAGGGTGCTCATCGGTTGCTCTCTTCTCGTGTGGGTATCGGCTGCTCGTCGGGGAATGCACCGCCGTTGCGGCGGCTGGCGATAGCCTGCGCCAGCGTCGCTGCGGTGTTCGTTGAGGCATTCAGGCGTCGCCGGGCATGGATCGCCGGCGAGAGCGCCCGCCAGTTGTGCGCGTGGAGCGGGGCGCGATGGGCGGTCGCGTTATGTTCGCTCGTCGCGTTGAGTCTGATCACGGGTTCGCTCGCTGGTTGAGTCTGGTCACGCCGACGAGGAGGCCCGCCGGTGGCGGGCCTCCTCGCTGACGACGGAGCTTCGGGGCGGTTACGCCTCTACGAGCTCGCGCGTCTTGTGGAGGACGACTTCGCCGTTGGTGATCTTCGGCGGGTTCGGAAGTACGCTTTCGAGCTTCTCGTCGCGTACCCACTGGGACGCGATGCGGGTCGACTCCTCGGCGTGGGCCGCGGTGTCGAAGAAGCCGACGGAGCTGACGACGCCGTTACCGGCCTCGATCAGGTAGTAGGCGTTGAAGCCCGGCAGCTCGCTCAGGCGCGGGAGGAGGGTGTCCTCTGCCTTCTTGACGAGTTCGCTGATGCGGGTCTGGTCCGTCGCCTCATAGCGTCGAATGGTTGCGTTCATGTTGCTCAACTCTCTTCAGGTTGCGACGACTCGGTTGAGTCATCCGATGCGGCCTGGGCTCAGGGTGACGTAGAAGGGAGCTTTGGGCTCGATCTCGTCGGCGGGGGCTCTGACCGCACGACCCAGCGTATCACACTTCTTGACGACTTAGGCTTACGTTGCTACGTTAATCTACGTTGACCACGTAGGAGTTGTCGTGTGCCCGTTCTCCGTCACCCTGACCAACGTCCCGGATCGGGAGCTTGGTCCACTGCTCAGGCAGCTCGCGGAGGCCGGCTTCGACAGCCCGAGCATCAAGGCCCTGAGCGCCGATGGCGGTGCGAAGAGAGCGGACGCACTCGCTCGCCGGCGGACCTCCGACCTTCCGGATGATTGGCGCCTGGTTCGCGAGCGGGAGGGAGAGTCGTACCGATGGCCGAACGGTCGCGATCGCTACTCGCGCTACCGCATATTCATCGGCACGACGCGCGCCGAAGGCGCCGTTCAGATCGGACTCGGCGAGACGATCCGCAAGAACAAGTGGGGACGCGACCGAAAGTACATCGTCGCGTTTCTCAGTGGCGGATCCCCGCAGCAGCCGTTGGTCGAGTTTGTGGCCGCCGACAACTATGAGCAGACCCGCGAGCTAGTCGCGGTCATCCGCGGCAGCGACGGCGGGCGGCGCATGTATGGCGCCGGCGACGCCCTTCCCACGCTCTACACAGAGCGCTTTCAAACCGAGACCTACAACGACCGGGTCGATCATCCCGGCGCCTGGAACAAGGTCGCCGTGGTCGCACGCGAAGACGACGACCACGCGATCCTCAACCACGCGCTGATCCAAAGCCGACGCCGGCAGCGAACCTAGCCGAAACTGATGTCGGGGGCCCAGGGCGGTGGAAGACGGCTCACAACTTGGGCGTCAGCTCGGACCCGACGGCTCTCGTTCGTAGGCGTCCTCAGCGGCGTCTGAGCCACTCACCGAGCAGTGGGTCCAGCAGGAACGGTCGGCGTTCGCGATCCCGCTGGACGTGACGCTCGTCGTCAAGGAGACGTTCGAGCGCATCCTGCAGCGTGGAACGTGCCACACGATGGTCACGCGCGACTCGACTGCCGGTCGGGGCTTGTCCGTCGGCCAAGGCGACGACGACCACGCGTTCGACGCGGCCGAGACTATCCCAAACCGCCTGATGCGCGTCGCTCGTTTCGGCGAGCCCGAGGTCGATGGCGACAACCGCCGGCTCGCCAGGTGGATTCGGATCGTCGAGCAAGTTGTAGAGGTGATGTGCGAGAAGGACGGTCCGTTGAGGGTGTCCACCCGTAAAAGCGAGTAGCTCGTCCACAGCGCCGTCAGTACGCAACCCATCCGCGACCATTAGCGCTTCAACGTCGCGAGCAGCCTCGTCGACCGGCAAGACCGGCAGGTCGAGTGGTCTGGCCTGGCCGTAGAACGGGCGCTCCCGATCAGAGAACAGGGCCCGCATCAGCGAAGGCTGGCTCCCGGCGAACACGTAGGCCGCTGCACCGCCGTGGTGTTGGATCACGGAGCGCACGAGACCGTCGAGTGAGTCGTCGGCAACCAGCAGGTCCTGGAACTCATCGAGGCAGACGACGGTCAGGCCGGCGTCGGCTTGGTGTAGGCCTAACGGCACGTCGAGCAGCTCGAGCAGGGCGGTGCGTGCCTCGTCGACGGGCGGTCGTGCGGCGCTGGGAGCGACCGACAGCTGCACACCGGCGAGCTTCGCAGTCACGCCGAGGCGTGCTTCCCAGCGGCGCACGCTTCGGCGTGGATCCGTTGGAAGAGCGGTGAAAGCCTCAGCGACGCGTGCCGCCACATCGGCGACGGTCCCAACCTTCGACAAGTCAACGCGGACGGCGCGATGCCCGACCGCTCGCATCGACGCAACGTGGGCGTCGAGCACACTTGTCTTGCCGAACCGGCGGGGCGCTGCAAGCCGGATGGCTACCCCGTCGGCAGCGGCGCGCTGCAGCGCATCGACCTCGTTGCGTCGGTCGATCAAACGCGATGGGACAACCGGACCCTGGTAGTTGAACGGGTTCACCGTACATCATTGTACGGGTTTACCGGACAGCTCCCCGGTCTGAGCGCTGCGGATCACTCGAGCTCACCCCCGACAGTTGCTTCGCGCGCTGTCATCGTCGAGCATGGCGCCAGCATGAGCAGTCATCCGCTGGACCCGCTCACCGCTGACGAGATCCGGCAGGCGGCGTCAATCCTGCGCCGCGACCAAGGCGTGACCGACCGTTGGCGTTTTGCCTCGATCGAGCTGCGCGAGCCGTCCAAGCAGGCAATCCGCGACCACGAATCCGGCGCGGCGTTCGCGCGCGAGGCCCGCGTCGTGTGCTGGAACCGGGACGACGGACAGACGTATAAGGCGCTGGTCTCGCTCACCGACGATCGTGTCGTCAGCTGGGCGCACGAGCCCGACGGCCAGCCGAACATGACCGTCGATGAGTTCCTCGAATGCGGTCAGGCGTTGCGGCGCGAGCCGCGTGTAATCGAGGCGCTGGCCAGCCGCGGGATCACCGACTTGGACCGCGTGTTGATCGACACCTGGGCTTACGGTGCCCACCTCCTGCCCGAGGAGTACAGCAGTCGCAGGCTCGGCTGGGCGGATGTGTGGTATCGCAAGGAGGAGGGCGGCAGCCCGTACGCCAATCCCGTCTCCGGTCTGCACTTCGTCGTCGATCTCAACCGCATGGAGCTGCTCGAACTCGAAGACGACAGGAGCGTCGAAGAGCCGCAGACGATGGGCGAGTACGTTCCGCGCCTGGTGCCCGGCCAGCGGCTGCGCGAGGACATCAAACCGCTCGAGATCGTGCAGCGGGAAGGTGCTTCGTTCAGCCTGGAAGGCAACCTCCTGCGGTGGCAGAAGTGGTCGCTGCGGATCGGCTTCAACTACCGCGAGGGCCTCGTGCTGCACACGGTCGGCTACGAGGAGGGCGGCCGTACGCGCTCCGTGGCGCACAGGCTGTCGTTCGCCGAGATGGTGGTCCCCTACCGCGACCCCACGCCCGACCATTACCGTCGGACGGCGTTCGACGTCGGCGAGTGGGGTCTCGGCTTCATGACCACGTCGCTGGAGCTCGGGTGCGACTGCCTGGGAGAGATCTCCTACCTCGACGCGGTGCTGCACGACACGAAGGGTGAGCCGTACACGATCCGCAACGCGATCTGCATCCACGAGGAGGACAACGCCGTGCTCTGGAAGCACGTCGATGCGCAATTCGGTGCCGAGACGCGCCGACAGCGTCGGCTCGTGGTGTCCTTCCACGTTACCGTCGCCAATTACGAGTACCTCGTCTACTGGCGTCTGTATCAGGACGGCAACATCGAGTGCGAGGTGCGTGCGACCGGGATCATGGTGACGACCCACTTCTCCGAGGGGCGCCAACCGCCCTACGGGACGCTCGTAGACGCGCGCACGTACGCGCCCTTCCACCAGCATTTCCTCGTCGCACGACTGGATCTGGATGTGGATGGCGAGCGCAACACCGTCCATGTCATCGATTCGCAGGCGCTCCCCACGGGCCCGGACAACCCTCATGGCCTTGCCCTCGTGCAGCGAAGCACGCCGCTGCGCACCGAGCGGGAAGGCGAGCAGGACTACGACTGGACCACACAGCGGGCTTGGAAGGTGGTCAACGAGCACGTGCGCAACGGGCTCGGTACGCCGGTCGGCTACAAGCTCGTCCCGGGCGGCTGCTTTCCGCCGATGCTCGATCCGCAGTCGCCGGTGTTCCGCCGCGCCCAGGCGATCGCCCACGCTCTTTGGGTGACACCGTTCCACGAGGAGGAGCGCTGGCCGTGTGGCGAGTTCGTCGTGCAGAGTCGCGAGGATCGCGGGCTGCCGATCTGGACCTCGCAGGACCGCTCGATCCAGGACACCGACATCGTGCTCTGGTACGTCTTCGGCATCCACCACATCACCCGGCCCGAGGAGTGGCCCGTCATGTCCGTGGACACTGTCTCATTCTGGTTGAAGCCCGTCGGCTTCTTTGACCGCAACCCGGCGCTTGACGTGCCGCCCACCATTCACAGCTGCCATTCGGAGGAGGGCCAATGACCCGCGAGATCAGCAACTTCATCAACGGCCAGCGCGTCGCCGCTGCGCAGGGCGAGACCAGCGAGCTGATCGATCCCAGCTCCGGCGAGGTGTTCGCGACCGCGCCACTTTCGCGCCAGGCGGACATCGACGCCGCGTTCCAGTCGGCCGCCCGCGCCTTCGAGCAGTGGCGCGAGACGACCCCGAGCGAGCGTCAGCGCGCGCTGCTGAAGATCGCGGACGCGATCGAGGAGCGCGCGTCAGAGCTCGTGGAGGTCGAATCCCAGAACACCGGCAAGCCGCGCGAGCTGACCGTCTCGGAGGAGATACCGCCGATGTGCGACCAGATCCGCTTCTTCGCCGGCGCCGCCCGCATGCTGGAGGGCAAGTCGGCGGGCGAGTACATGAGCGGCTACACGTCGTACGTCCGGCGCGAGCCCGTCGGCGTGTGCGCGGCGGTGACGCCGTGGAACTACCCGATGATGATGGCCGTATGGAAGTGGGCGCCGGCCTTGGCCGCGGGCAATGTGATGGTGCTCAAGCCCTCGGATACGACCCCGGCGAGCACGGTCTGGATGGCCGAGCTGATGGCCGAGTTCCTCCCGGCGGGCGTTTTCAACGTCGTCTGCGGCGACCGCGCCACCGGCGCAGCCTTGGTGAGCCACCCGACGCCGCAGATGGTCTCGATCACCGGCAGCGTGGGCGCCGGAATCGCCGTGGCCAAGGCAGCGGCAGAGGACGTCAAGCGCGTGCACCTGGAGCTCGGCGGCAAAGCGCCGGTAGTCGTCTTCGACGACGCCGACCTCTCTTTGGCGGCCGAGAACATCGCGCTCGCCGGCTACTTCAACGCCGGCCAGGACTGCACCGCCGCCACGCGCGTGCTCGTGGGCCCGCGGGTCCACGAAGACTTCGTCGCGGCGCTCGGGGAGCAGGCGCGCAACACGAAGACCGGGCCGGATGATGGCAACGTCCTGTACGGCCCGCTCAACAACGCCAATCAGCTCGCGCACGTCAGCGGTTTTGTCGAGCGCGCGCCCGAGCACTCCACCGTTGTCGCGGGCGGCCACCGGCAGGGCGAGCGTGGGTACTTCTTCGAGCCCACGGTCATCGACGGTCTGCGTCAGGACGACGAGATGATCCAGAACGAGATCTTCGGCCCCGTCATCACCGTACAGGGCTTCAGCGACGAGGACGAGGCCGTCCGCTGGGCCAACGGCGTCCCCTACGGCCTCGCCTCGAGCGTCTGGACGAAGGACCACGGTCGAGCCATGCGCGTGTCCAGGCGGCTCGATTTCGGGTGCGTTTGGATCAACTGCCACATCCCGCTCGTCGCCGAGATGCCGCACGGCGGTTACAAGCGCTCCGGTTACGGCAAGGATCTGTCCCTGTATGGGCTGGAGGACTACACCCGGATCAAGCACGTGATGAGCTACATCGATGGCTGACGACCAGCCCGACCTGAAGGGCCTGCCCGATTGGGTCAAGTCTCTCGGCCTGCCGGCGGTGGCCGCGGCGGCGATCGACCGATACTGGAAGCCCTTCTGGGACGATCTGCAGCTGCTGCCCGCCCACCCTCGGCGCGCGTCGAAGGTCGACGGGCAGGAGATCGAGTTCGAGGCGGTCGACGAGCTCCAGCCGGGACCGAAGTGGCACGCGCGCTTCCAGGCGATGTGGCCCGCGTACAGCACCTGGTATCTCCAGGACGGCGAGGCCAAGCGCCCCGACCTTGCCACCTGCAGGCGGATGCTCGCGCGCCACATGCCGGAGCTGGTCCCGACGTATGAGCGACTGGTCGAGCTCGCCGGCGCAGACGCGCTCGCGGCGCGCATGCTCTCGCTCTACCGGCCGCCGGGCTTCATCGTCGGCTGCTCGCAGGGAGCTTGGACGCGCGACACCCCGGTGCTCGTGCGCAACTACGACTACCCGGCCTCGCGGCTGGAGGGAATCGTGTATCTCACGTGCTGGAGCGGCAGGCGGGTGATCGGGATGAGCGACTGCCTCTGGGGGCTGCTGGACGGCGTCAATGACACCGGCCTGGCCGTCTCGCTCACATTCGGCGGCCGCCGCGATGTCGGCGATGGCTTTGCCATCTCACTCGTGGTGCGCTACCTGCTCGAGACCTGCGAGACGGTCGCGCAGGCTCGGCTGGCGCTGGCACGGATCCCAGTGCACGCGCCGCAGAACGTGACGCTGCTCGACCGCTCAGGCGAGTTCCTGACGGCCTATGTAGGACCGGGGCGCGCGCCGGAGTTCCGCGCCGTTGCCGCGACGACCAACCACCAGGGCAAGGTCGAGTGGCCCGAATATGCGCGCGCGGTACGGACTGTCGAGCGCGAGCGTCGGGTGATAGCCCTCCTCGATGACCCCGGCCTGACACGCGAGCGCTTCATCGCCGCGTTCCTGGATCCGCCGCTGCACAACACCGACTACCTGCGGGGGTTCGCGACCCTCTACACCGCCGCCTACTATCCCTCCGAGGGACGCGTTGAGTACCGCTGGCCGGGCTCGTTGTGGGAGAAGTCGTTCGACCGCTTCGAGGAGAACGAGCTCACTCAGACGCTCACACAGGATCGCCGCGTGGCGTAGCGCTGGCGAGACCATCTCGCAGCGCCGCTCGTCGACGGAGCACCATGCCTGTGAGGGCCTCGCGGACGATGCGGTCTGCGACAAGTGCCGAGATGTCGGCCGAACCCACCACGGTGGGGATCACCTCGACCACGTCGACTCCGACCAGCTCCAGCTCGGTCGCGATCCTACGCACGGCGAGCAGCAGCTCGCCCGGCGTCATGCCGCCAGGCTCGGGCGTCCCGGTCCCCGGGACGAACGCCGGGTCGAGGACGTCGACGTCGACGGTCAGGAACGCCGGCCCCGGCCCGACGGCCTCGATCGCGCGGCGTGTGATCTCCGTGATCCCCATATCGCGGACCTCGTGCATGAACAGGCTCGTGATCCCACGCTCCGCCTGCCAGGCGAACTCGGCCTCGCCGGGCCAGTAGCCGCGCAGTCCGATCTGGACGTAGCGGCGACCGTCGACGTGGCCCTCGTCGAGCAGCTCGCGCATGAACGTTCCGTGCGAGCTCTTGACGCCGAAGACCTCCTCGCCGGTGTCGGTGTGCGTGTCGAAGTGCACCACCCCGAGCGGGCCATGGACGGCCGCGCACGCGCGAACGTCGGCCCGCGTGATCGAATGGTCTCCACCGAGTATCACCGGCATCGCGCCGGCCGCCAGGACCTGCGAGACCGTCGCCTCGATCGCCGCGTGCGAGCGCTTGGGATCCGCTGGGATCACCGGCGCATCGCCAAAGTCGACGACACGTAGCTCGGCGAACGCGTCCACCTTGGCCTCGAGGTGCGGGCCGGGCGGAGCGCCCGCGGCGCGGATCGCCCGCGGGGCGAAGCGCGTCCCGGGGCGGTCCGAGACGAGATCGTCAAACGGCGCTCCGACGATCGCGACGTCGCACCCCTCGAGCTCGGCCGGATCCTGCGTGTAGGGCGAGCCGGCGAATGTCAGCAGGCCGGCGTAGTCGGGCTTCTCGCCGTACTGTGCCCAGCGTTCCAGGGGATCGATCATCTGGCCTCCCGGAGGACGTTGATCGTCTTGAACTCGGGGTCGCTGGCCCCGTGCAGCCGCGCGCCGGTGGCGGCGAGCTCGCTCAGGTAATCGACCGTCTCGGACGAGATCCGCTCGCCGGGGAGGAGCGCCGGGATACCCGGTGGATAGCTCGCGATCGACTCGCATGAGATCCGGCCCACCGAATCGCCCACCGCGACCTGCTCAGCGTCGCCCAGGAAGGCCTCCCGCGGTGCAACCGCCATCTCGTTGTGGAGCGCCGCGGCCGGGCCGACGATCGCGGCGGTGGCGCCCGGCTGGGCGAACCGTTTGACGACCTCGTCGATGTCGCCGGCCAGGCGCCTGAGCGCGGCGACCGTCTCGCCGAGGCCGACGATGAACACGATCGTCGCCTGGGTGGGGAGCTCGACGTGCGTGTCGTAGGAACGGCGCAGCGCATCCGCGATCTCATAGCCGGTTCGTCCGGTGGCGCGCACGTCGAGCACGATCCGCATCGGGTCATAGGCGGCCACGCCTGCCGCGCCGACCAGCGAGCCGTCGACCAGCGCGACGCCCGGGACCGTGGCGAGCTTGGCACGCGCGACGTCGAGCGCCTCGAGCGTCTCGTGCAGGAGCTGCTCACCGTGGAGCGCCAGCTGCCGCCGCGCCCCGTCGAGTGAGAGCAGCAGCAGCGAGGAGGTGCTCGTCGAGCGCAGCAGCCGGATCGCGCGAGCGATCGCGCCGGCATCGATCAGCTCACCAGGGCCGACGTGCAGCATCGCGCTCTGCGTCAACGAGCCAGCGGTCTTGTGCGTACTGGTCAGCATCGCATCGGCGCCCTGCGAGAGCGCGGTCGCAGGCAGCGCTGCGTGGAAGCCGAAGTGGGGGCCCCAGGACTGATCGACCACCAACGGCACGCCGGCCGCATGCGCGACCTCCGCCAGTGCCGCTATGTCGGCTGCCATCCCGTAGTACGTCGGCGAGGTGATCAGCGCCGCCCGAGGCTCGTCGGCGTCCCGCAGCGATGCCTCGAGCGCGGCGGGCGTGACGCAGTGGGTGATCCCCAGCTCCTCGTCGTATTCGGGCACGACGAAGTGCGGCACGCCTCCGCTGAGCACGAGGCCGTCGACGACCGACGCATGGGCGTTTCGCTGCACGACGATACGTGCGCCGAGAGGTGCCAGGGCCAGGCACAGCGCATGGTTTCCCTGGGTCGCGCCGTTGGTCAGGAACCAGGTCCGCGAGGCGCCGTAGGCCTCGGCCGCGAGGCGCTCGGCGCGCTCGTAGGGCCGCGGCTCTGGTCCGACGTCGATGCCATGGATGAGCAGAGGCACGTCGGCAGCCAGCGCGTCGACCCCGATTGCCTTGCGCACCCCCGAGTCCGCCCCGGGGCCGCCCTTGTGTCCTGGGACGTGGTAGCGGGCGGTGCCACGGAAGGCGTAGGCGACGACCGCATCGAGGTAAGGCGCGGTCGGCTGCTCGTCGTCGCTCAGTGCTCCCGGTGCGGAGCCGGCCTCGGCGTCACTCGTCGCCATCCGCTGCAAGTCTCGCGACAGCCCAGGGCGCGGTCAAGTGTCGCGCGAGGATGGGTGTCGAAACGGCTGACATTCGCTTGCGCGCTCTGGGCCGGGCCAGGAGAATCCCCGCCCACAGGTTCATCCGCCGGCCGCCACGCCGAGAGCCGCGCTGAGCGAGGCGATGATCGCTCCGCCGACGGTGATCGAGAGGAACGAGCGCGCGAAGCTCGTCTGAAAGAAGGTGTGGCGCAGCCACGCCAGGATCAGCAACTCGAGAGCGACCACCACGATCGCCGCCACGATTGCGGCCTGATATGCCGAAATCAGGAACGGAAGGGTGTGAAAGACCCCACCGAAAAAGGTTCCGCCACCGGTGATCGCCCCGCGCAGCAGAGGGCTGCCACGACCCGTGAGGTCCCCTGTGTCGGACAGCCCTTCGGAGAACGCCATGCTCACGCCTGCGCCGAGCGCCGTGGCGAGCCCCGTGTAGAACGCGGTCAGCGGGCGATGGGTGGCGATCACGACCGCGAAGATCGGCGCC
>CATPBV010000152.1 GCA_955652345.1 uncultured Solirubrobacteraceae bacterium
ATCGCTCAGGGCGACTCGCTGCTCTCCCCGTCGGTGACCCGCCGACTGGTCGAAGCCTTCGTGCGCGACCATCCCCGCACGCCGCCACGACCTGCGGGCCTCGAGGAGCTCACCGCTCGGGAACTCGAAATCTTGGGGCTTGTCGCCCGTGGCCTGTCCAACGCCGAGATCGCCGAGGAGCTCGTCGTCTCCGGCACCACGATCAAGACGCACGTGGCGCGAGTCCTCGACAAGCTGGACCTCCGCGACCGCGTGCAGGCGGTCGTGCTCGCCTACGAGACGGGCATCATCCGTCCCGGCACCGACTCATAGCCCGGGCCCGGGACAGATATCGCGAACGTCAACCCAACGCTTACGTCGCGAACCAGGCGGCGACGTCCGCTGGCGCCGTGCCCTCACCGGTCACCTTGGGATCGATGCTGTGTGGATCAACCCCTGGTACCCGTCGCCGATGAAGGACGCCGGCTACGACGTCTCGGACTTCCGCGACATCGCACGCGGCGATGACCTGCTCGGTTGCTCCTAGCGTCGCCGTCCAGGGTCGAGCCCCAGACGACGCCGGCGCTCAGCGCGGGTGAGGCCCAGGGCGCGTCTGCGGCGGAAGCGGACGAGTTGGACAATGAAATTGCAGCGAGGTCGAGCGCGAGGATGAGAGCCATCGGCCAATAGGTGGCGAACCCGCGGTGCAGATAACCGAGCAGGAAAATGAGCGCATAGATGCCGATGAAGACGCCTGCAGCCGCGCAGAAGTTCGCCAGCACGGTCCGCCAAGGCGTCCCTTCGTATAGGCGAGCTCATCATCCGCGCATCCACCGCACCACCGCTGATTCGCCTCTCGCCACCCGCCTGAAGCCAACGAGACTCCGCACGTCGGTGCAGGTGGTCGACGAGACGCGACAAGCTCCGTAGATACGGACCCAGCCCATTGAAACCCGCCGCCACCGTACGTCGAGCACCCGATGCCAACAACAAACAGGAGCTTTACCCAGCGGTCCCCTGGCCGCCGCTAATCACCGCCGCCGCGAGGCCTGTCCCGATCAACGTTTCGGCGGCAGGACCAGCAGCATGATCGTTGTCGCCGGCGAGGCGCTTGCCGACCTCGTGATGTCACCCGGAGGCCGGGTGACCCGACACTGCGGCGGCGGCGCGTTCAACACGGCACGCACGATCGGTCGGCTAGGACAGCCCGTGACCTTCCTCGGCCGTCTGTCGACCGATCCGATGGGCCGTCTGCTCCGCGGTGCCCTGAGCGACGCGGGCGTCCGACTCGACGGCGTCACACCAACGGATGCCCCGACCACCGTTGCCCTGGCTGAACTCGGGGAGGACGGCGCGGCGAGCTACCGCTTCGTCGTGGAGGGAACGTCGGTTCCGGGGCTCCTAGTCAACGAAGCAAGGTCAGGGATGCCGCAACGTCCCGCTGCACTCCACGTCGGCGGTTTGGGCCTCGTCTTCGAGCCACAGGCGTCCGCGATCGCCGCCCTGGTCAGCGCAGTCCCTGCCAGCACTCTGGTGATGCTTGATCCGAACTATCGGGCGGACGCGGTCCCCGAGCCAGCCGAATATCGCACGCGCCTTGGCGCCGTGTTGCGGCGTACCGACGTGGTGAAGCTGAGCGACGACGACCTCGAGCAGCTGGAGCCGGACAGGCCCGCAGCCGAGGGGGTTCGGCGGATTCTCGCGATGGGCCCGAAGGTGGTCCTGATAACGCACGGACAGAAGGGAGCGAGCGTCATCACCCCGCACGGCGAGTTCGCGATCAAGGCGGCGAAGGCACAGGTCGTCGATACGATCGGCGCCGGCGACGCGTTCGGCGGCGGATGGCTGGCGTTCTGGGTCGGCGCAGGGCTGACCAGGCGCGACCTTGACCGGCCCGAGTTACTCGCCAAAGCGACCCGCTTTGCCGAGCAGGTCGCAGCCCGGACCTGCGAGCGTCGCGGAGCCGAGCCACCGACGGCCGAGCAGCTCGGATCCGCGAGCCGACTACGGTTCCGGCCCATGTGGTTGGACGAAGCCGTTGTCTACGAGGTCTACGCCAGGTCCTTCCAAGACAGCGACGGAGACGGCGTCGGCGACCTCCGCGGCCTCACCTCCCGCCTGGAGCACATCGCCGGAATGGGCGCAACGGCCGTGTGGCTCTCGCCCATCTATCCCTCGCCGAATGCCGACTACGGCTACGACGTCAGCGGCTACACCGCGGTTCACCCCCAGCTGGGCACGCTCGAGGACCTCGACGAGCTTGTGGACCGGGCACATTCGCTGGGTCTGCGGGTCATTCTCGACTTCGTCCCCTGTCACACGTCGATCCGGCACCCGTGGTTTCGAGAGCACCCCGAGTACTACCTTTGGGCGGACTCGCCGCCCAACAACTGGCTCGCGAGCTTCGGCGGCTCGGCGTGGGAGCGCGACCCTGACACGGGCCGCTACTACCTCCACTCGTTCTTTCCGGAGCAGGCGGACCTCAATTGGCGCAATCCCGACGTGCGCGAGGCAATGTCGGCGGCGCTTCGGTTCTGGCGCGAGCGCGGCATCGACGGGTTCCGGCTCGATGCGCTGGACCGACTGCTCAAGGACGAGCAGCTTCGGGACGATCCGCCGGCGACGGTGCCGCCGCTGCTGCCGCTTTACGACGAGTTTGCGACGCTGCGCCACACGCACTCGGGTAACGCCCCGGACATCGGGTCAGCCCTTCAATCGATCCGGAATGCGGTCGACAATGCCGCCCTCGTGGGCGAGGTGTATCTGCCGTCCGCCGAGCTCGGTCCGTATCTCGATGCGCTGGATGCCGTATTCGCGTTCGAGGCGATGCAGGCCTCGGGCAGTGCATCGGCGCTGCGCGGAGGGATCGCCGCTGCGCTCGACGCCGGCAAGCAGGGCTGGGTTCTCTCCAATCACGACTTCAGCCGGCTCGGCAACCGGGTTGGCCCGCAAAGCTTGAGGGCAGCGACTCTACTGCTGCTGGCGCTGCCCGGCCCAGCGTTCCTCTTCCAGGGCGACGAGCTCGGGCTACTCGACGGTTCGCCCGACGAGCACCCCCACGACCGTGCCGGACGTGACGCTTTCCGTAGACCGATCCCGTGGGACTCCTCCGCGAACGCGGGGTTCACGAACGGGAGGCCGTGGCTCCCCGTCGGGGACGGAATCACTCGCAGCGTCGAGGAACAGGAGGGCGACCCCGACTCGCATCTCTCGCTGGTGCGACGCCTTGTGAATCTAAAGTCGTCGCTCGGGGCCACCGCCAGGCTGCAGGAATCACCCGCCGACACCATCGTGCTCGATCGCGGTGATCACGTAGTTGCCGTCAACTTGGGTGACATCCCGCGTCCCGCGCCCGCCGCAGGCGAGCTTGTGATCGAGGCGCGCCCGGGGGACGGCGCAAACCGCGACGTCATCCCCGCCCATGGCGGCTGGATCGCCAGGTCGATTCGTTGAGACACGCTGTTTAGGAATGTACAAGACGGGTACGGGCGTGAGGAGTGGAGGGAGGGAAGAACCAGGCGTGGTGAGGCTCCCGCAAGTCCGCATGGCCGGACTTGCTATCTCGTGTGTGCTCGCCGCGGCGCTCGCCGCGTGTGGTGGATCATCCGGTGCCACCGCCACCCTCAACTGGTACATCTTTCCCGAGCCGTCGGGGTCGTTCGCATCGGCGGCCAGCCAGTGCAGCGCGGCGTCGGGCGGCCGCTACAACATCGCTCTCAACTCGCTACCGAGTGACTCCGACTCGCAGCGCACCCAGCTCGTCCGCAGGCTCGCGGCCAAGGACAGCGCGATCGACATTATCGGGATGGATGTCAACTGGACGGCGGAGTTCGCAGACGCGGGCTGGATCAAGCCGTGGTCCAGCTCGGACGCGTCCCAGGTGA
>CATPBV010000153.1 GCA_955652345.1 uncultured Solirubrobacteraceae bacterium
GCCCTCGGATCGAGGGCGGCTACTTCCTGGTCCCCTTCTTGCGAGACGACACGGTGCTCGCCTACGACGAGCACGACCACGCGGTCGTTCGGAAGGCAGTGCTGCCACTAAAAACTGACCACAACCCTTTGGTCACATAGTCGTCGCAGCCGCGGTCGAAGCCGCGCATCCGGTCGAGCTCGCCCACGCGCCCGGTCAGCACCAGCAGCGGGAGCTCCGGGTCGATCGTTCCCGCGACGCGATCCGAATGGCGCACCTCGCTCAGAAGCTCGAGCCCGTCGGTATCGGGGAGCCCGAGATCGACGACCGCCAGATCTGGGAACTCGGTCTCGATGACCTGGAGCGCATCCAGCACGCACGTCGCCTCGAGGACGTGGAAGCCGTCGATCGACAGGTTGTCCGCGAGGAAGCCACGTGTGGCATCGTCGTCTTCGACGACGAGGATCGTGGCGCTGGCCGCTTTCATGATCGGCAGAGCCTCGGCGCCCGCCGATCCACCCCCTGCTGATTTCCCGGCGGGCGGTACCCGCGCCCGCGAGCCGTAGCCTGCGGGTCGCGAGTACTCGCCGGGTTCCTGCTAGGACGTCAGAACGAAACAGTCCCCTGGCCCTGGAAGAACGACAGGGCAGACAGCGGGGTCGCGGTCGGGCCCGCGTTGCACGTCCCGTGATCCGTCTTCGAGAAGAGCGCCGCGAAGGTCGTCGTGAGCTTGATCGTTCCCTTGATGTTCTTGTACGCACCGGTGCCGTCAAAGAGGGTGATCGGCGCTGTTGACGAGAAGGCGCCTGAGCACGTCTTCTGGTTCAGTCCACCGGTCCCCGTCGCGTGCCTCAGCTCGCGCAGATTTACCTTGATGGTGCCGTTGGGCGTCGTGACCATCCCAATGTTCTCACTTACATTCGAGGTCTCGCCCCTTGCCGCGATAGCGCCGGTGATGATGATCTGGTTGTTGTTCCCGCCGGTCGTGCTCACCCCGTAGACGTGGACCTCGCCGCCGGAACTGCCGGAGTTCCCGGCCAAAGCCACCGCACCCGAGACCAGCAGAGCGCTTGTCGCGACACACACGACGATAAGCAAACGCTTCATCGAAATACCCCTCCTTGTGATGGATTGAAAGGCGCCGCGGCCCGATCCCGACCGACGGCACCAAGACGAACACGAGCCCCCCACCGCAGAACCAGCTCACGGCGGCCGCCGACCCGGCCGGAGCGCGCTGATTCTCGGTTGCGGCCATGGGGCGCCGCGCCACGCGTCTGTACAGCGCACCCTAACAAAGACTCGCCAAATCTGACTATTGGCGCGCGCCGTTCCCGGAGCTGGCTTCGCGGCTCCTCTAGGCGGCTCGGGCGGCGCGTGACGGCCGCCTTCAGCGCCCCGCCAAGCAGCCCCGAGCCGGTCCGTGCAACATCGCTCTCACGCGCTGCAGCGGTGCAGGAGTCCGACATATGATCTCGACGCTCCATGTACCGACGCGGGAACTACAGCTCCGGGGATGACTTCGTGCTGGAGTACGGAGAGCTGCGGTTCACCTTCAACGAGCGGGACTTCCGCGAGCGTTGCGAACAGGCCGCGCGCAAGCTCGGATTCCTTGCGGGCGCCGTTGAGGAGAACGAAGCCGAGGACCTGATCAACCTCGTCGTGAACGGCGAGGTCACCGAGCCCGCCTCCGCGCTCGGCGAGCACGTGAACGACTGCTGGCCCGACCTGGTCGGGCCCTCGGAGCGTTCGCTGGTGCACTGGCTCCGCCGCCTGATCTTCCGGGGCGCGTGGCTCGACCAGCGCGTCAAGGAAGGTGAGCTCGACGTGTGCTTCGACGAGACCGCGCAGACGTTCCTCTACATCCAGCCCGACCGTGGCGGGGAGCCGATCGAGCTCGCGCCCGAGCCGAGCTGGAACCGGGTCGCCTACAACCGTCAGTAGGCGCGGCAGGGTTGCGCTGACGGCAACGCGGCCGCTGCGCTATCACGGTCCCGTGTCGCGATCCTGCGCCAATCAGCGGGGCGCTCTGTCACTACGCTCCAGCCAATGGCCGCGCGGGTCTGGGTAGTCGTCCCCACATTCAACGAGGCGGAGAACGTGGACCGTCTCCTGCGGGCCTGCGTCGAGGAGCTCGATCGCGTGGCCCCCGGGGACTACAGCTTGCTGGTCGTCGATGACAATTCTCCGGACGGCACGGGCGCGATCGCCGAGGCCGTGGCGCGGGAGCTGCCGGTGGTCGAGGTGCTGCACCGCCCTCAGAAGTCAGGCTTGGGGCATGCCTATCTGGCGGGGTTCTCGCGCGCGCTCGCGGGTGGCGCCGAGCTGGTCGTCGAGATGGACGCCGACTTCTCGCATGACCCGCGGTATCTGGGCAGCCTGCTCGCGGCAGCCCGGGACGCGGACCTCGTGCTCGGGTCTCGATACGTGGATGGCGGCGGCGTCCGCGACTGGGGCCTGCTCAGGCGACTCATCAGCCGCGGAGGCGGAATCTACGCCCGGATGATCCTCGGCGTACATGTCCGTGACCTGACCGGTGGCTTCAAGTGCATCCGTCGCGAGGTCCTGGAGGCGATCGACCTCGAAAGCGTGCGTGCCGAGGGATATGTGTTCCAGATCGAGGTCACATATCGGGCATTGCTCGCGGGGTTCACCGTGCGGGAGATCCCGATCGTGTTCTGCGATCGTCGCGCGGGGATTAGCAAGATGTCGGCGCGGATCGCGGCCGAGGCGATGTGGCTGGTGCCGCGGCTGCGAGGGAGCGCGGCTAGGGCGCTCGCCAATGCCGGCCGCCCAGAACGGGGGCTTCAGCGGACAGTCGGCGGCGACGATTGATGCCGGCGTTCGTTCCTCATTAGGAAGCTTTTACCGACCCTAACGAGATCTGAACGTCGCGCCGCTCGCGGCGAGGCATCCTTCGCCACGTGAGCGTGCAACGTCCGCTCGGCGCCACGCAGGGCGGGTCTTTCGAGCTCTCCTCCCCCTCGCTGGACGTCGCGACACGAGTCTCCCGCAGCCGCGCGGGACTCGTCGCGCTGTGCGGAATCCTGGTGACCGCGGCGCTGGTCTCGATCGCGGCCCCTCAGACGGACCTGTTGCTTCCCGAATCGATCCGCCCGGTTCCCGCGTGGCTCGCGGGCCCCTTCGGCGGAACCGGTCTCGGACTCGGCGCGGGCGGGCTGATCTCGGCGCTCGCGGTGATGTTCGTCTCATACGCGGTCGCGGTCCACGCTGCTGACCGGCTGTCCGCTCGCGCGGTGCTGATGGCGATCGCAGGCGTGCATGCGCTTGTGCTGCTCGCCCCGCCGCTGCTGTCCACGGACGTGTTCAGCTATCAGGCATACGCCCGCATGGGAGCCGTATATGGGCTCAACCCTTACCTCACCGGGCCGCATGCGATCCAGCTCGACCCGCTGTATTCATACATCGGCGCGAAGTGGGTCGCGACTCCGACGGCCTATGGCCCTGTGTTCACCGCTCTGAGCTACGTGCTTGCCCCACTTTCGGTCGCCACGAGCGCCCTCGCCTACAAGGCGCTCGCGGCGCTGGCGAGCCTCGCCACCGTCGCCCTGGTCTGGAACGCGGCGCGGGTACGCGGTGTCGATCCGGTCAAGGCAGCGGCTCTGGTCGGGCTGAACCCGCTGATTGTCGTCTACGGCGTGGGCGGCGGGCACAACGATCTCCTGATGCTGGCGCTGCTGGTCGCGGGCGTGTCGCTGCTGCTCACCGAGCGCGCTCGCCCCGGTGGTGCATCGATAGTGCTGGCGGCCGGGGTCAAGCTCACCGCGGGCCTGTACCTGCCGTTTGCGCTTGCGGACGCCTGGGGGCGACGCTCCCGGAGTCTCCGGCGCGAGCTCGCGATCGGGGCCGGCGCGACGGGCGCGCTCCTTGCGGTCGTGAGCATCGCGCTGTTTGGATCAGGACCCTTCCACATGCTCGCGACCGTCGCGCAGAACCAGAGCAAGGGCGACTGGTACAGCATCTCTGGCTTCGTCTCGATCGACTTGGGACTGGCAACCGTGGGACACGTGATCGGCTACCTGCTGGCGATCGCGTTCCTGAGCGTTACGTGGTCGCTCCTGAGACGTGTCTGGCGCGGCGAGCTCGACTGGATCGCCGCGGCCGGATGGGCGACGTTCGCGATGCTGGTGACCGCAAGCTTCCTGCTTCCGTGGTACGTCGCGTGGTTGATGCCGTTTGCCGCCCTGGGGCGCGATCCTCGTCTGTGGCGTGCATCGATGGTCACGACCGGAGTGATCCTCGGCATCCAGCTCCTCGAGTACATCCCCCACACCGGCTTTCTTATGGGTCGTTAGCTAACGCGACGTAGGATGGAGGCGTGAGTGGCATGACCGGTTCTTCAGAAGGGCTTACTCGGTCTCTCGGGCTGCTCAGCGTCGTCGCCCCCGTCTACAACGAGGAGGGGACGATCGGGGAGTTCTACGCCAGGGTGTGCGTGGCGCTCGAGGGACTCCCGTTCGAGCTGGTGCTGGTCGACGACGGTTCGACCGACGGCTCCGCCGTCGAACTCGACCGCCTCGCCGCGGGCGACCCTCGGGTGCGGCTCGTGTCCCTGTCTCGCAACTTCGGCCATCAGACCGCACTGACCGCGGGGCTCGACCACGCTCGCGGCGACGCAGTCGTGATGCTCGACGCGGACCTCCAGGACCCACCCGAGCTGATCCTGCGGATGCTCGATCACTGGCGAGCCGGGTGCGACGTCGTGTACGCCGTTCGCCAGCAGCGCGAAGGCGAGTCGCGCTTCAAGCTGACCACCGCCGTCTGGTTCTACAGGCTGTTCGACAGGCTCGCCCAGGTCGAACTTCAGCACAACTCGGGCGATTTTCGCCTCCTGGACCGCGCCCCACTCGACGCGCTGTTGTCGATGCGCGAGCGAAACCGGTTCCTGCGGGGCATGACGGTCTGGGTTGGCTACACGCAGGCAGCGGTTCCGTATCGCCGAGATCCTCGATATGCGGGCAAGACGAAGTACACGATCTCGAGGATGGTCCGCTTCTCGCTCGACGCGATCTCGTCGTTCTCGCACCGGCCGCTGCAGCTCGCGACGCTGCTCGGGTTTGTGATCTCGACGCTCGCGTTCATCGCGATCCCCGTCGTGATCGCGCTGCGGATCCTGGGCTCCTATCTGCCGGGGTTCAGCTCGATCACGATCGCGGTGCTGCTCCTGGGCGGCATCCAGCTGATCGCCCTGGGCATCATCGGCGAGTACATCGGGCGCATCTACGACGAGGTCAAGGGCCGCCCCCTGTACCTGGTGCGCTCGCGCAAGAACATCGCGGATCTGGATGTGCCGGCCGATCCGGCACCGCCGCTCGCCGCGCGGCATACGCCCGACGAGTAGCCGGGGCCCGGACGGCTACCCGCCGGCTGGATTTGGCCCGAGCGAGCGGTTGACCGCGTCGCGTCGATTGTGACCGTCGCGTCCGGCGTCCCCCACACGGTTCTCGCTCCCGGCCTCCGCTCGTGCCTCTTGCACCGGTGGAGCCACGGCGCTCTCGAGGACGGCGATCCTGCTCGCCAGGGCCTTGATCGCATCGGCGATCGGGTCAGGAAGATGAACCCAGTCGGCGTCCGGTCCCTCTGGCCGCCGACCTTCGACCCGGACAGGGTGTCCGGGGTTTCCGACCACCGTCGAGTTCGGTGGGACGTCGTGGATGACGACGCTCCCAGCCCCGATCTTCGAACCGTGGCCGACGGTGATCGGGCCGAGCAGCTTGGCGCCAGAGCCAATCGTGACGTTGTCCTGGACGGTCGGATGACGCTTCCCCGTAGCGAACCCGGTCCCGCCGAGCGTGACCCCCTGGTACAGGGTCACGTCGTTGCCGATCTCGGCGGTCTCGCCGATCACCACCCCCATCCCGTGATCGATGAAGAACCCATCGCCGATCCGCGCCGCAGGATGAATCTCGATTCCGGTGACGGCGCGACTCAGCGCCGCTATCGCTCGGGGAAGCAGTGGGACGCCGGCGCTGTGAAATGCGCTTGCGAGGCGGTGCGCGAGCAGCGCGTGGACGCCCGGCCAGGTCGCGAGGATCTCGAGCTGGCTGACCCCGCGCGCAGCGGGGTCGCGGCTGCGAGCCGTCGCCACGCAGCTGCGGATCTCGCGGAGAGCACCCGGCACTAGAGCCATGGAGAGAGACTAGCTGGCGCGCGTGCCGTGCCCGAGCGGGCCTGGATGCCGCGCCGGCGTACCGGCGGTCATAGCTTTCGCCCGTCGCTAAGGCGCAAAGAACGGCGTCGAGATGTACCGCTCGCCGGAGTCGGGGAGAACAGTCACGATCCGAGCGCGCTGCCCTTCCGATTGCCGGGCGACCGCGAGCGACGCCCACACGGCAGCCCCGCCCGAGATGCCGGTGAGAACACCCTCGCGCCGGGCGAGCAGCCGGGCCGTCTCGATCGCGTCCTCGTCGTCGACCCGGATCACATCGTCGAGCACCTCGCGGTTGAGCACCGCGGGGATGAACCCGGCGCCGATGCCCTGGATCTTGTGGGGTCCGGGCGCGCCACCGGAGAGGACCGGCGAGCTACCGGGCTCGACCGCGATCACGCGGCAGCTGGGGTTTCGCGACTTCAGGACCTCGCCCGCGCCGGTGATCGTGCCACCAGTCCCGACGCCGGCAACGAACACGTCAACTCGGCCGTCCATCGCGTCCCAGATCTCCGGCCCGGTGGTGCGGCGGTGGATCTCCGGGTTGGCAGGATTGGAGAACTGATCGGGTAGGAACACGTCGTCGCTGCTGGCGTAAGCGCGGGCGGCCTCGACGGCCTCATTCATGCCACCGAGCGACTCGGTCACCTCGACGCGCGCGCCGTACAGACGCAGCAGGCTCTCACGCTCCCGGCTCATCCCCTGCGGCATCGTCAACATCAGCTCATAGCCCTTGGCGGCGCAGACGAATGCCAGCGCGATGCCCGTGTTGCCACTGGTCGCCTCGACGATCGTGGTCACGCCGGGCTCGATCCTGCCCTCCCGCTCGGCGGCCTCGATCATCGCCACACCGATCCGGTCCTTGACGCTGCCGCCGGGGTTGAACGCTTCGAGCTTGGCGAATAGTTGCGCGCCGCCCGCGACCGGCAAACGGGTGAGCTGGACCATCGGCGTCCGCCCGACGTGCTGGGAGATGTCGCTCGGGATCTGAGGCATCCGCCGCACAACCCTACGCAACCGGCGTGCCTAAATCCCTCCCGCAGGTGCAGCCGGCGCGCGTGGGGCCCTTAGAGTCAGCGTTGCCGGGCGTCGTTCAGCTGCGCATTGGCTGCGCTACATGTTGTCTGCTGATAGCTGGAGGGTGTACCGCGGAGGTGGCCCTTCTCGGCTCACGCAGGCACGCGCGCAGGATGCGCCGACCGGTGGCGGTGACGGTGGTGCTTGTGCCGGCCGCGGCGATGTGCCATCCGGGTCCGGCTTCGATGCCTTCCGGGCCCGGCAGTCCGTGCCGCCGAAGCACCAGGACCCCCGCCGGTTGTCGAGCCACCGCTAGACGGGTGCCCGCCGCCCCCTGGGGCCGGCGAACCCGGTCCGACGATCAGGCCAGTCTGTCCAGCGACGTTTCCGTATACAGGGTCGCTGATGGTTGTGGTGGTTGGATTGACGGCGACGGAGCCGTTCTGGAACGTGCGTATGTACAGCCCGTTGGCCTGGACCGAGTATGGGCCGAGGGGCCCACCAAGCGCGAGCGCCGTGTCGTACTGGGGGAACCAGTACTCATTGGTGAGATAGTTCCCGGAGTCGGTGTCCCAGCTCGAGCGGCCTCCGGCAGCAAGGAGCAACGTCGCCAGCCCGTAGACGTTGAGCGCCTGATTTGAGCCGACGTCGGCGTTGGCGAGCAGATACTTTCCGTTCGCCTCATTCCAGGCCTCGTTGGCGACCTCCAGCTTCCAGTTCGCAAGCGGGATGGGGACATGATTGGTGCCCGAGGTGAAGGACTCCTCTTCGGCACCGTCGAAACCGGCCTGTAGGAACGCGTCCCACCAGCCAGGCCCTCCTCCGAGGAACGCGCTGGAGTTTCCGCCTGCGATGTTGCCGAACGAGAGAAGGCCGCTCGCATGCAGCGTGGCACTCACGTTCGTCACCCAGGAGGTCATCCCTGAATGCCAATTCGCATCCGACTGGCACATGGCCGAGCTGCAGTTCCGCGGCGACAGCGACGCCCAGAACAGCGAGGTGTATTGCGTGTCCCAGAACACCCCGTCATAACCGCCGAGCTTGGCCATCGTTGCCGCATCCGACGCGCATGCCTGCTGCACCTGCGGGTTACTAGGGTCGAGCATGTAGTACGCGTAGTGGCTGTTCCACACGGGCGTTCCGCTCGGAGTCAGCAGGAACCAGGACATCGGCACCCCTCCGAACGGCTGGGACGAGTTCCAGGGGGCGCACCCGTTCACTCCAAGCGTGTCGCCAGGGGCAACTGACCAGTTCTTGTAGAGCAAGATCCTCGTCTGCGGATCGTTTGCGTGGATCGACGCGATCAGTGCCCGTACGCCTGCCTGCGAGCGTGTACCCGAGCCATAGCCCAGCAGAACGAACTGGTACTTGGCGGCGTTACTGACGCTCGTCAAGTTGCTGTAGGCGAAGCGATTGAATGACGTCACCGACGTAGCGGCGGACGCGGAGGAAGATAGGAAGAGCGCGGCGAGCGTGACAACTGCCGCAACGCCACGGAATGGCTGAGGACGGCGCCTCATGAAACTGCCGGATCGCGTCCTTGCATGTCCGTGCCCCCGGACGACGTTGGCCGAATGCCGACTACGAATTGCCAGGAGACTTCACCCCTTGGCTAGTCATAAATAGCTATGTCGCCATCGGCACGCCCTTCGCGCTACTAAATCGAACGTCAGTCCATGCGCTGCAAACCCGGAATTTGGACAAAAAACGTCCGTCGAGCGCCGGCCAAATCGACGAATCGACGATGGCCGCCGGCAGAGATGAGTCTGATTGAGAAGCTTTAAGCGGTTGCGCTTAGATGTGATACATCGTCGCGCCCGCGGCTCTCGCCTCAGCCTCGGCGACGTCTGCGATCGTCGAGGTGGCAAGAACATCGCGAACGGCCTGGCCAGCTTCGGCGAAAATGCCGGTCGCGCCGGCCCCGACCGGGCCGTCGAGCAGCTCCACGAGCTCGAGCACAGTCACCTCGGCGGCGGAACGCGCGAATGAGTATCCGCCCTTCACACCGCGCTGCGAGCGCAGGATGCCGGCGCGCCGAAGGATCGCGAACAGCTGCTCGAGGAACTGCGCCGGGATCTCGCGCCGCCTCGCGAGCTCGGCGATCGGGACCGGCCCGCACTCCCCGCGCTGGTGCAGCTCCACGAGCGCCGCGAGCGCATACGGCGACTTGCTACTGATCGAAATCACGCGTCGATCTTGCCATGCTCGAGGGCGCCAGCTCGCCGGGAGCTGTCAACGACGAGCACAAATGGGATCCGGGGTGGGCCTGGGATGCGGTCCTGGCATCCCTTGCAGTCGGTGTTCAGGGATGCCAGGACGGCATCCCAGGCACAGCCGCCGCTAGATCCACCCCCGCTCGGTGGCGATCAGGACGGCCTGCGCACGATCCATCGCTCCGAGCTTGCCGTAGACGTTGTGCAGGTGCGTGCGCACCGTGCTCGTCGAGAGTCCGAGCTCGCTCGCGATCTGCTTGTAGACCATGCCCTTCGCGAGCCGGCGCAGGACATCGATCTCGCGGCTGGACATCGGGCACGGATCGATCTGACGTGGCCTGCCGCCCGAGCTCGGCAGCGGCAGGTCGTACATCACGGCCCGCAGCTGGGCCGGCTTGACGCCGATCCCGCGGGCGACCGCAAGCAGCTCCGACGGATTGATCGCGCCGCCGAGAACGTAGTGCGCGAGCATGTCGGCGAGGCGCACGAGCGCGGCCTCCCCCTCGAAGTCCTCGGCGTGGTGGCGCTCGATGACGCTCGCAACCGACTTGGGCAACCCCCAGCGGCGGGCCAGCACCCCGCCCACGAGGGCGTGATCGACGCCGAGCTCCCGGCGCTCGGATTGGATTCTCTCCTCGGGCGTCCGCGCTTCGGCATGGATCTGGCGCGGATAGCCGGGGTACGCCTGCACCAAGACGAGCTTCCCGATGTCGTGCAGCAGGGAGGTGACCATTAGCCTGTCGCGGGCGTCGTAGCCGAGCTCTCGCGCAATCCGATCGCCGGCTCGCTGCGTCGCCACCGCGTGTAGCCGAAAGCGCTCCGGGATCCCCTGCCACAGCGACGTGCGCTCGAAGAAGTCAAACGTGCGAGCGCGGGTCGCGATCGTGTGGATCGTGCCAAGGCCGAGCACCTCGATCCCGTCGACTGCGCTCTCCGCGCGGCCCTTCATCTTGCCCTCGACCTGGTTGGCGAGGCGCAGCACGGTGATCGCCAGGGCGACGTCGGCTTCGATCGCCTCGACGACATCGGCGGTGGAGGGATCGCCGGCCTCGAACAGCGCCAGCACGCGGTTGCGGGACTCGACGAGCACCGGAAATGCCTCGAGCGCCTCGAACGCCGCGGTCAACCGACGGCCGTGACCCTCGTTGTGGTGGCGGGCCCGGGTGGTGTAGTGGTCGGTCGGAACGGTCTTGGCGGCGGCTAGCGATCGCACACTGAGTTCGTTGGCGGTTGCGGTGGACGTGGGCTCGGGCGGCTTCGGTGGTTGCACAGGTCGTATTCCCCGCCCGGCGTTTTCTATCGGCACTTCCTCGGCCACGGTTTAGGACTTTCGTTGAGCGCTCACGCGCAGCCCTCATGCTCGGCCCGCGCGAGCGCGCGGTCGATTCGGGTCAGCGTCTCCTCGCGGCCGAGGGCCGCGACGCTCTCGAAGATCCCCGGAGACACGGTGGTCCCGGCGATCGCCACCCGGACGGGCTGGAATACCTGCCCCGGCTTGGCATCCAGGCGGTCGACCACACTACGGAGCGCGGCTTCGACGGTCTCGCTCCCGAACGGATCGATGCTTGCCAGTGCCGCACGGGCCTCGCGCAGCGTTCGGCCGGCGCCGTCGCGGCAGATCACTCGCTCGAATGCCGACGCATCGTCCACCGGGCCGTCGAACAGGAAGCCAACCAGCGGCCAGAAATCAGCCAGGGTCTGGATCTTCTCGGCCGAGATCTTCACCGCTTCGCCGAGTTCCCTCCGACCAGTGAACTCCTCCAGTCGCGCGGTCAGCTCGTCGTGCGACAGGCTCCGCAGCCAGCGGCCGTTCATGTGGCGAAGCTTGCGCTCGTCGAACACGGACGGGTTCTTGGAGACCCGCTCCAAGCGGAAGCGCTCCGCCAGCTCCCGGAGGCTGAAGTGCTCCTCGTCGGACGCGAACCCGGCGCCCAGGAGCGCGATGTAGTTGTCGACCGCTTCGGGCAGATAGCCGGCGTCGCGAAGCTCCTGAACGGAGGCCGCGCCATGGCGCTTTGCAAGCTTGCGCCCATCCGGGCCGTGCAGCAGCGGCAGGTGCGCGTACCGCGGCGGTGTCGCTCCGAGCGCCTCGAACACGAGCAGCTGCTTCGGCGTGTTCGACAGGTGGTCCTCGCCACGGACGACGTGGGTTATGCCAGCGTCGAGATCGTCGACCGCGACCGCGAAGTTGTACAGAGCTGATCCGTCGGCGCGGGCGATCACGGGGTCGTCGAGGCTGCGGTTCGGAAAGCGGGTCTCGCCCCGGATGATGTCGTCGACCACCGTCTCGCCCTCATCGGGAACTCGCAGCCGCACCGCCCCCGCGTCGTCGGGCTCGCCGCGAAAGCCGCGGTCGTGGCCGTAGCGCTCCTTGTATTCCTTGACGTCCTCGGCGGTCGCGGCGCTGCGATACGCATGACCGCCGGCAAGCAGCTGCTCGAGCACCTCCGCGTGTCGCGGCGCTCTGTGCGACTGAAAGATCGGCCCCTCGTCCCATTCGAGCTTCAGCCACGTGAGCGCATCGACGATCTGTTCCACGTTCTCGGGGGTGGAGCGCTCTCTGTCGGTATCTTCGATCCGCAGGACGAACGCCCCGCCGTGACCGCGGGCGAGCAGCCAGTTGTACAACGCCGCGCGCGCGCCTCCGATGTGGAGGGCGCCGGTCGGCGAGGGAGCGAAGCGAACGCGCATGCGAGACCTGTAACCCCATGCTAATCGGAGCGCACGTATCGAACGCCGGCGGCTTGGCGCTGGCGGTCGGACGCGGCGTCGAGCGCGGCTGCCAGGCGATCCAGATCTTCAACCAGTCACCCCGCATGTGGCGCCCGACCGCTTACGGGGACGATGATTTCGCGGAGTTCCGAGATGCGATTGACGACAGCCCGATCGAAGCCGTGCTGATCCACGCCGTGTACCTCCTCAACTGCGCTTCGGAGGACCGGGAGATCCGAGACAAATCGCTTGCCTCGCTGATCCAGTCCCTGCGGGTGGGAGCCGGCATCCGCGCAGCCGGCGTCGTTCTGCATCCCGGCTCGGCGAAGAAGGGGTCCGTCGCGCAGGCGATCAAGCGCGCCGGCGCGGTGATCAGGGAGGCGCTGGCCGAGTCCGAGCGCTGTCCGCTGCACCTCGAGGACACCGCGGGCGCCGGTGGCACGCTCGGCCGCTCGTTCGACGAGCTGGCCGGCCTCATGAAAGCGGCGGGAGGATCACGACGGCTCAGGGTGTGCCTTGACTCGTGTCATCTGCTGGCCTCCGGCTACGACATCCGCACGATCGACGGCCTGCGCGAGACGCTGGACGAGTTCGATCGGGTCGTCAGCCTGGGGCGGCTAGGTTCGCTGCACCTGAACGACTCCGCGGGACTGCTCGGCTCGAACCGCGATCGCCACGCGCTCCTCGGGCAGGGCGAGCTGGGCGAGAGCGGCTGCGCGCGGTTCCTGTCCGAGCCCCGCTTCGAGAGCCTGCCCTGCGTGCTCGAGACAGGGTTGGACGCCGGCGCGCCGAGCGCGAAGGACGTGGCGCTCGCCTTCGAGCTTCGCAAGCGAGGACGCGCCGGGCGGGCTCGGAAGCGGTCCTCCGGCGCGAAGCGGTAGCTTGCGGCAGGCATGAGCGATCGCATCGCGGACGCGCTCGTGATCTTCGGGATCACCGGCGACCTGGCGAAGAAGATGACCTTCCGCTCGCTGTATCGGCTGGAGCGGCGAGGCCTGCTCGATTGCGCGATCGTCGGGGTGGCGGTCGACAACTGGACGGTGGATCAGCTTCGCGCGCACGCGCGCGAAGCGATCTCGCAGTCGGGCGAGCAAATCGACGAGCACGTCTTCGGCCGGCTCGAGGGCAGGCTCTCGTACGTGAGCGGCGACTTCGGCGACGAGCAGACCTATCGAGCGGTCGCCGAGGCGCTCGGCGGAGCGCATGATCCGGTCTTCTATCTGGAGATCCCACCGTCGCTGTTCGCCACCGTCGTGGCGGGACTGGCCAAGGCGGGCCTCGCCGGCGACGGCCGGCGGGTAGTCGTCGAAAAGCCCTTCGGCCACGATCTCGCCTCGGCCCGGGCCCTCGCCGCCGAGCTCCACAAGTACCTCGACGAGTCCCAGATCTACAGGATCGATCACTTCCTCGGCAAGATGGGGCTCGAGGAGATCCTGTACCTACGGTTCGCCAACACGATGCTCGAGCCCGTGTGGAACCGCAACCATCTCTCCGCCGTCCAGATAACGATGGCCGAGAGCTTCGGCGTCGAGGACCGCGGGCATTTCTACGACCCGGTCGGCGCTCTGCGCGATGTCGTCGTCAATCACCTGTTGCAGATGCTCGCGACGGCAGCGATGGAGCCTCCAGCCGGCCGCGACCCCGACACGCTGAAGGACGCGAAGTCCGCCGTCTTCCGGACGATGGACGATGCCGACCCGGGGCATTACGTGCGCGGCCAATATCGCGGCTACCTCGAGATCGACGGCGTCGCGCCGGACTCGAGCACCGAGACCTACGCTGCGCTGCGATTGCACGTCGACAACTGGCGGTGGAGCGGCGTTCCGTTCTTCATCCGCACCGGCAAGCAGCTCGCCGTGACCCAGACCGAGCTGCGCCTCGTGTTCAAGCACCCCCCGCGCCTGCACTTCCTCAGCGCCGACCAGCGTCGTCCGCAGCCCAGCCAGATCGTGTTCAAGCTCGATCCCAGTACCGGCATCCGGATGGTCCTCGACGCCCACCGAGCGGACCGAGCGGGGCCCGCGGAGATCCAGCTCGACGTGCAGTTCGCAGAGGAGGGCGGCGAAGGCCCGACTCCCTACGAGGTACTGCTACACGCAGCACTGGCGGGCGACAGCACCCACTTCACGCGTCAGGACAACGTCGAGGAGTGCTGGCGGGTCGTCCAGCCGCTGCTCGACTCGCCGCCGCCCGTCCACGAGTACGAGAAGGGATCCTGGGGCCCGTCCGCGGCCGATCGTCTGGTGGCCGGCTTCGGCGGCTGGCACGGCCCCTGGATCGCGCACAGCGAAGGGCAAACTGCATGAGCTACTGGGCTGGCCTCATCGCATGCACGCTGCCCGTCGGCCATCCGCGATAGCCGCACCCACCCGGCGCGCTGCGAAGCCCGTGCCGCAGACGAAGCGCATCACCGGTCCAAACGTCGCCGCGGCCGCCTGCCCGGTGAAGTAGAGACCCTGCGCCGAGGATTCGAACGAGCGTCCGAGCGCGGGCCAGGTGCTCTCAGTACGAGCGATGTCGCGACGCAGCGACGGATCCAGGAAGCCCAGCGCGTCGATGTCGACCCGGTAGCCGGTCGCAGCAACGACGTGGTCAAACGTAGCCGTCCGATGGTCGCCGTTCGCGGTGGCGAATGTCAGCGTGACCTCGTTCCCGTCGGTTGTCGCGTGCTCTAGGCGGCGCCCGATGGAAATCGGCAGACACCCCTCGATACGCTCGCGCAGCCACCAGGCGCCGGAGGGCCCAAGAACCGTCGCCACGAGCTGTAACCGCATTCGGGGCGGAAGGTGACGGAACCTGCCGGCCATGCGGCTGAAGGCGAGCAGAGACCAACCAGGTCCCAGCATCGATTCAGGCCTCAGGGGCGTGCCAAGGCCCTGATGGGTGACGTCGGCGGGCGGGCTGCCGAAACGCACGATCGGCCCTCGGGCGAAGAGCTCCGCGCTCCCGCAACTCGGGATTGTCCGCCACCCCCGGAGGCCCCTTGCGCCGCGCCGCCCGCATCCCTTTGCGGGTCCGCTCAACCAGCCGCTCGCGCTCCGACCGCGAAAGCTCAATCAGCGTACGAACAGCGAGCCGGCCACCCTGCTCGTCCGTATCGAGCCCCGGCGCTGCCGCTATCAGACGAGCATCACAGCACGAGAACCACTCCAACACGCGTCCGAGCTCAGGCACCGAATAGGTAAGCCGCGAAAGCTCCGCCACCACCAGCCCATCGGCCTCCCCCGCCGAAATCCGCTCAAGCGCATACCCCAACCCAGGCCGGGCAAGCGCGTGCCCGCGCCGCGGCTCGCGCTCGTGCACCACCTCCAGCAACGACACACCACGCTCCGCGCACGCCAAAGCAATCTTCTGAGCCTGCGACCGCAAATCCCCATTCGAACCCCCTCCCGGCGACGCCGGGTTCGCATACCCGACCATACGACCTACCCTTGACCGACTCTTGCTGGGAAGCATCCGAGGC
>CATPBV010000154.1 GCA_955652345.1 uncultured Solirubrobacteraceae bacterium
GACGCGGACAACAATGGGGGCCCGAGCGACGGCGACGGTGGCGTCTAGGAAGGCGGGGCCGGGGCGAGTCCCGCTGCAGCATCCGGAGGTTGACAGCTTACCTACCAGTAGGTAAGAATACGGGATCAACCGCCGGTCCTGCTGGAACAGAGGAGCGTCAATGCAGCGTGGAGATGGCTACGTGGTCGCCCAGGCCGAAGAGCTCGAGCGGGCGGGCAACTGGACGCTGGTGCGTCGCTCGCTTGACTGCAAGGCGTTCGGGGTGAACCTAGTCGAGATCCCGCCGGGCGAGTCGATTCCCGAGCACGACGAGACCGGCCGGGACCAGGAGGAGCTGTTCTCGGTGATCGCCGGCTCGGCGACGCTGGTCATCGACGGCGAGGATCACCCGGCGCCGCCGGGGACGTTCGCCCGGATCGACCCCGCGCGGCGGCGGACGGTACGCAACGACTCCTCGGAGCCCTGCTCCGTGTTGATCTTCTCAGCGCCGACGACCAGTGGCTACACCCCGATGGAGTGGGCGTGAGCGTGCCCGGCGGGGACGGCAACTCGGCCCGCGCCCGCGACGAGGCCACCGACGGCGCTCGGGCGGTCCCGGTGTCCGGCGCCAGTGAGCGGAAGCCCACGACGTTCCCGACAGTGCGCGTTGCGGCGATCCAGGCGACGCCAGTGATCCTGGACGCAGAGCGCTGCGTCGAGAAAGCGATCCGGCTGCTGCACGAGGCCGCCGATCAGGGCGCCCAGCTCGCCGTGCTGCCTGAGTGCTTCGTCCCGCTGTACCCGTCCAACTCCTGGGCGATGGGCGCCGCGGGATTCAGCGGCTGGGATGAGCTCTGGGAGCGCCTGTGGGCCAACGCGGTCGATGTCCCGGGACCGCTCGTGGATCGGCTCGTTGGCGCGTGCCGGGAGCGAGGCCTGTTCTGCGCGATCGGCGTCAACGAGCGCGAGTCCGAGCGCCCGGGGACGCTGTACAACAGCGTCCTGTACCTCGGACCGGCAGGGCTGCTTGGGCGACACCGCAAGCTGATGCCGACGCAGCACGAGCGGCTGTTCCACGGTATCGGCGCTGGAGATGACCTTGCGGTGGTCGACGCGGCCGGCGCCCGCGTCGGGGGATTGATCTGCTGGGAGAACCGGATGCCGCTAGCTCGCTACGCCGTGTATCGATCGGGGCCGCAGATCTGGGTTGCGCCGACTGCCGATGACAGCGACGGCTGGCTCGCGTCGATGCGTCACATCGCGATCGAGTCTGGGGCGTACGTCATTTCGGTGCCCCAGTTCATCCCGGCGAGCGCGTTTCCCGATGACTTCCCGGTCCCGCTGCCCTCCGGCAAGGACACCTTCGGCCGCGGCGGCGCGGCGGTGATCGAGCCCACCTGGGGCGAGGTGATCGCCGGGCCTCTCTACGGGGAGGAGGGCATGGTGCTCGCTGATTGCGACCTGAGGCGCGGTCTGCACGCGAAGCGCTGGTTTGACTCGGTCGGGCACTACAGCCGCCAGGAGGTGCTCGCGCGAGAGCTTGCTGGCGCCGGAGAGCTCAGACGGTGACTGCGCCCGCTGGTCCCGAAGCCGCGACGGGGGCCGCGGGGCGCGGCGAGAGTCCCTACAGTGCTGCAACGCGCGAGCTTCAGGATCGCTTCGACACGCGCCGGCTCGCCGACCGCCTGCACGAGAAGTTCCTGGCGAGCGTCGTGATCGCGCCCGAGGACCGCGCCTTCATCGAGCGGATGGACATGTTCTTTCTCGCGACGGCCGACGCTCTCGGACGCCCCCAATGCTCCTACAAGGGAGGCGATCCTGGGTTCGTACGGGTACTCGACGACCAAACCGTGGCGTTCCCCAACTACGACGGCAACGGCATGTACCTATCGATGGGCAACCTGATGGAGAACCCGCAGGTGGGGATGCTGTTCATCGACTTCGTGTCCGAGCGGCCTTCGAGGCTCAGGCTGAGCGGCATCGCGAGTGTCGACGACGCCGATCCCCTGGTCGAGCACTACCCGGGCGCGCAATTTGTGGTCCGGGTGCGAGCGACCCAGGTCTTTCCGAACTGCCCTCGCTACATCCACAAGATGAAGCTCGTGGAGAGGTCGCGATTCGTGCCACGCGCCGACCGCGACACCCCAGTCCCCGGCTGGAAGCGCTCGGACTGGGCGTGCGACGTGCTGCCGGCGGGCGACCCGGCCGGGCTCGGAGCGGGCGATCCCGCTAGCGGCTCAGCGAACGAGCCAGGCGCTCGGCGAGGTCAGCGGCGAACTGGCTGACCCCGTGAGTCTCGGCGTGGTCGGGGTTCAGCTCGGTGATCGTGAGGCCCTCGAGGTGGGGGGCGAGGAGGAGGACCTCCAGTGCTCGCATCGCCGCCTCGTACGAGAGGCCGCGGTTGCGCCCGGTGTTCTCCGACAGCGGCATGTCGACGAAGTCGATCACGTCGACGTCGAAGTGCACCAGCAGGCGCTCGCACCGTGCCCCGATCAGCTCGCCTGATCGAGCGGCGACGCCTTCGGGATCGGCCTGGATCTCGTCCGCCGAGACAACCGAGATCCCGCGACGCTCGATCACCCCGCGCTCGAACTCCGTCGCCTGATTGTGCTCCCAGCCGAAAACCAGCACCTGGTCGTCCTCGAGCAGGGGGACGCGAGGACCGGCGCCTGCGAACTCGGAGACGGCCCCCTGCTCTCCAAGCATGTGCGCCATCCCCATCCAGTCGAGCGCTCCGTCCGGAACGCTGTCGGGGACATTGAGGTCGGCGTGCATGTCGAAGTACAGGAGCCCCACGCGCTCGCCAGAGTCCACGTGGCCCGCCACCGTTCCGACGCCAACCGTGCAGTCGCCGCCCAGCACGAGGGTGATCTCATCCCTCGAGATGCAGTCGCGAACGCGGCTCGCGGTATCCCGGACGATCTCCGCCACCTTCTGCACGTGCTGCACCCGCCGATGCTCTCGGTCCGGACGCCAGCGCCAGAGCTCGCGATCTCCGTGGTCGCGTACGTCGACTCCGGAGTCTCGCAAGAGCTCGAGCAGCCGCACCTCACGGAGCGCTTGCGGCGCCTGCTCCTGGCCGGGCGCGAACGCCCCGGCGCTCGTCGGCACTCCGATCACGCCCAGCGGGCGGTGGTCAGGCAGCAAGTCGTAGCTCTGCGTTGTCGAGCAGCTCGGCGAGAATACCGCTGAGCTCGAGCATCAGGTCTCGGTCCTTCAGCTGCCCGTGTTCGTCGAACGCCTCATCCGCGCTCGCGACCGGCAGCTCGCGGTCGACGACCCGAGCGCCGGCGGCGGCGAGCGCCTTTCGGAGCTCCGCCTGCGACCACACGGCTCCAAACATGCCGGTGCTCGCGCCGATCACAGCGACCGGCTTGTTCCTCAGGGCCGGGTGGGCGGCTGGGCGAGATGCCCAGTCGATCGCGTTCTTGAGCTGACCGGGGATCGAGGAGTTGTACTCGGGAGTCGCGAACAGAATCGCGTCCGCGCCCTCGATCGCCCGGCGCCACGCTTGCACCGAGGTGCCGGGCGCAGCTTCGTCGTCCTCGTCGAATGGCGGGATTGTCTTCAGCCCGTCGAACTCGACGAGCTCCACTCCGGGCGGCAGCAGCATTCCCGCCGCCCGGAGCAGTTGCCGGTTGTGCGACGCGCGCCTGAGCGAACCTGAGACTCCCAGGAGACGCATCTCAGCTCAGTTCTGGACGAGCTCGAGCTCGACCGTCAGCTTGACCTCGTTGTCGACCGCGAATCCGCCCTTCGGCAGTGGCGCGTTCCAGTTGAGGCCGTACTGAGTGCGGTCGATCACCGCTTCGAGCGTGATCCCGAGCTTGACGAAATCGCCGAGCGTCACGGCCGGGCCGGCGATCGTTCCGCGGGCCTCCAGCGGATGGGTGTTCCCCTTGATCGTCAACTCGCCGTCGATGATCAGCTCGTCGGCTTCGCGACGGATCCGAGTCGAGCGGAAGGCGATCTCCGGATAGCGCTCCAGGTCGAAGAAATCGGGCGAACCCAGGTGCCCCTGGAGGTTCTCGTCCTTGACCACGAGCGAGCTCGCGTCGACTGTGCCGACCAGCTCAGCCGAGTCCTCGTCGACTGTCAGGGTGGCGTCGAAGTGCTCGAACCGCCCGCGGAAGGTAGCGACGACCATGTGCTTGACCGCGAAGCTCGCGGACGAGTGCGTGGGGTCGAGGCTCCAGGTACCCGCGGGGAGTCCGGTGGTGGTGATGGGGGCTTCTGTGACGGACATCAAGTCTCCTTGCAGTTGATTTTGAGGGGATTCGGACCGCAGTCCGATTGCCTACTGAGATGGTATCATAAAACGGACCATGGTCCGCAACGAAGCAAGTCTCGCTCCAGAGATCTCGGCATCGGTTCGCCGGAGGGTGGCCGAGCCCAGTGGCCGTGCCCTTCCATACGATGGCGGCGTGCCTGCGCCGATCGAGCTTCCACTCGCTCCAGAGACCCGAGCCGAGCGTTGCGACGCGGCTCGCAATCGTCAGGCGATCCTCGAGGCGGCGGAGCGCCTCCTGCGCTCGGAGGGAACCGAGTCGATCACGATGGATCGGCTCGCCTGGGAAGCCGGCGTTGGGAAGGGCACGCTGTTTCGCCGGTTCGGCGACCGTGCCGGCCTGTTTCATGCTCTACTTGACGAAACCGAGCGTCGCCTGCAAGAGGGGTTCATCCGCGGCCCTGCGCCGCTCGGCCCGGGCGCACCTCCGGCTGAGCGCTTGATTGCGTTCGGTCGCGACCTGCTTGCGCTGACGGTCGAGCGCGGCGACCTCCTGCTCGCGGCCACACCACCGGAGCGAGGCTCACGATTCCGCTCTCCGGTTTACGCCGCCTACCGGGCACACATCAGCTCACTCCTGATCGAGCTCGACTTCGAGCAGTGGGACTACCTGGCCGATGTGTTGCTGTCGGCACTCGAGCCCGAGCTGGTGCTCCACCAGCTCGAACGAGGCGTCCCGCTCGCCGAGTTGGAGCGCTCCTGGGAAGAGCTGGTGCGGCGGGTTGTTGGGTGATCCCGGCATGCGGTCGCGGAGTACGACGTCAAGCATCGGCGTCCCCTCGTCCTATTCGCGTACGGCCGGTGTTACACCCGATTTGTGTTGGGTGACCTGCGCATCACCCCAGCGGTAACGCAGGACGTGCCGGACATCGACGTATCGGTAACGATCCTCCGTCCACGCCAACGGTGCCGCCAGCTTCACTGTCACTCCGCGTGACACTGATGGTGGGATCACAGTGCGGGAGCCAGAGCGCGGGCAGATATCACATCCACGTCGGTGATTTCTCGGCGAGCTCGGTTGGTGGTGCTCCGGGCAAACGTGCCGGTGAGCCCACTAGCCGGTGAACCGGTTCAGTAGTGCTCCGGAACGATCCAAACGGAAGTAACTATGCGAAGGTGCGGGCGTGGTGGAAATCCGTTTGGGGCTGCACTGAGCCTAAAGCGCGCGTAAAACTCGAGCGCGCCCGGCGAGACTCATCATGCCGGCCCGGGTGACCTCCGCGGTCTGTTATTTGCAGCGGCGATGCATTACTCAGTTCTTTGGAGTAATGGTGTTCTCTCATATGGATATACGTTGCACTCGTTTCCGTCGCGCGCGCCACATGCAAGGATGCGCTCATCTCGACGCAGAACCGAGAGGTTTACGGAGGTAAACCGGAACATTTTCCGAATTGGTCCCGACGCTGGCAGGGCGGGATCGAGAGGGTACCGCTGGTGGCTTGCATCCGACGGGTGGCCTTGCTCTTGGGCGGGGTGACAGCGCTATTGGCCAGTCTCGGCAGCGCGGTGACCGCGCCTGCCAGTGCGGCGCGGTTACGGCAGCACGGGACCGGTTGGCGTGCGGCAGCGGCAAGGCGCGGGCCCCGACGGCTTCGTGGTCGAGCGAGGATCGCCACGGCCGGTACCGCCGCCGGCAGCGGCGTCGTCTCGAGCACCGCCGGAGCTAGGGCCGCCACAGCCAGCACCAGCGACCCGCTCGCCGGCATGCGGTTCTTCGTCGACCAGGGGAGCGCGGCCGCATCGGCGGCGAGACAATATCCCGCCCTGTGGGCCATCGCCGGACAGCCGGGCGCGGCCCGCTTCGGGTCGTTCAGCTATCCAAACGCGGCGGACGCGGTCCGGAACTACCTGCGAGACGCCGCGCGCACAGCGCCGGGAACCGTGCCGATGATCGCCACCTACCGGGTGGTCGACGGCCACTGCGGAAACTGGGCCGATCCGCCTGCGGATCAAGCCTCATACCTCAGCTTCATCTCCGGATTTGCACATGGGATCGGGCGACACCGTGCCGTTCTGTTCCTGGAAATGGACGCTCTGATCACGGCGGGATGCCTCAGCCCGTACGGCGTCGAGGTCCGCATGCGCGAGCTGCGCGACGCGATCAACGTGCTCACGGTGACATGCCCAAACCTGATCGTCTACCTCGATGCCGGCGCGGGAGACGCGCTTCCGGCATGGCGCACGGCAGGCCTGCTGCGGCGCGCCGGCGTTGCGAAGATCGCGGGCTTCTTCGTGAACGCGACGCATTTCGACTGGACCGCCCACGAGGTGCGATATGGCGAGGCAATCTCGCGCATGACCGGAGGCAAGCACTTCGTGGTCAACACGGGCGAGAACGGGCAGGGACCGTTGCACCCGCCCAATGTCCTTGTCCAGGGCAACGAGGTGCTATGCAACCCGCCCGGGCGGGGGCTCGGTCCGCGACCGACGACCAACACGGGCATCCCCAACGTCGACGCGTTCGCGTGGACGAGCAATCCCGGGGAGTCCGGCGGCGCGTGCGCGCCGGGCGCTCCCCCGACGGGCGCCTACTGGCCGGCGTACGCGCTGATGCTCGTACGCAACGCCGACTTCACGATCAACGTGAGCGCGATCGCCCGGCAGGCCCGCCAGATCGAGGCAGGCGTGCTGCCCGACCGCCATCGCCACCACCGGCACCGGCACCGGCGAAGGTAGCCCACACTCGCGAACCGGCAGCACGCGGAGCCGCGCGCGCGACCGCTACCTTCAGGCGACGGATGTCTGCGTTTCGCCGCCTGCTCATCGTCACCGCAGCGATCATGTGCGCGTCCGCGTCCGGGGCGGCCGCGCAAGCACCCCAGCCGCCCACCAAGGGCGCGCTCTACACCGATGGGCAGACGGGGCGGTACCTGCTCGGCGGGCCGTGGCTCTTCCGCGCCGACCCTGCCAACGTCGGGCTCGCGCAGGGCTGGTGGCTCGACGTGGCCTCCTCCGCCGGCTGGAATGCGGTCGCGGTACCCAACGCGTATAACGCGGGCGCTTTCTCGAACGCCAGCACTGCCGGTTCGGTTGGGTGGTACCGCAGGGACTTCACGTTGCCGCCCGGGGCGTTCGCAAGCTACGTGCCCCGCTCGGCCAGGCACTGGATTGTGCGCTTCGAGCTCGTCAATTACTACGCCACGGTGTGGCTCAACGGGCAGCTGATCGGCTCTCGCGCAGGAGGGCTGCTGCCGTTCGAGCTCGACCTCAAGCACGTTCGCCCCGGTGTCAACCAGCTGATCGTGCGGGTCGACAATCGCCGCAATGCGTCGCAGCCCCCCCCTGGCCCGGGAGCCGGGTGGTGGAACTTCGGCGGCATCCTCCGCGAGGTCTACCTGCGGACTGCCCAGCGGGCCGACATCTCGCAGGTGCAGGTCAGGCCGGTGCTGCCGTGCCCCGGCTGTCCGGCGACGATAGAAGAGCAGGCCAGTGTGCGCAACGTGACCGGAGCGGCGCAGACCGTCGTGCTCAGCGGGCGATACGGCAACCAAACGCTCGACTTCGGCGGGGCGACGATCCCCGCGTACGGAACGTGGATCGCAGCCGCTTCGACGGTGATCTACCGCCCGCGCCTGTGGTCGACCGATCATCCGGCTCTGTACCGCGCGACCCTGACCTTGTCCGACCGGGGTGGCCGCCGGCTCGAGGGCTATGTCGTGCTGAGCGGGATCCGCAGCATCCAGGTGACGGCGGGCGGTCGGCTGACGCTCAATGGTCGGCTGTTGAACCTGCGGGGCGTCGAGCTGCGCGAGCAGGACGTCCAGCTCGGCGCCGCGCTCGACCAGGCGCACCTCCGCCGGCTCGTTAGCTGGGTGAGAGCGCTTGGAGCGACGCTGATCCGCTCCGAGCCGCTCAATCCCCAGATCACCGAGCTCGCCGATCGCAGCGGCATCCTGATCTGGTCAGACGTCGCGATCAATCAACAGGTGAGCGACGTCAATCTGTCAGATCCGGCGTGGCTCTCGTATGCCCGCACCCTGCTCCAGGGCAACATCCTCGATTACCAGAACCACCCGTCGGTGCTCTTGTGGAGCATCGGCAACGAACTTCCGACACCGGCCACGCCCGCGGAGACGTCCTACCTCTCAGGGGTTTCAACGCTCGTCCGTCGGCTCGATCCAACCCGGCCCGTGGGGCTGTCGATCAGCGATTGGCCGGGGTTGCCATGTCAGAACGCGTACGCACCACTCGACGTGCTCGGGTTCAACGAATACTTCGGCTGGTTCGACGCGGGCGGGGGGGCGACCGACGACCGTGACGCGCTGAGCCAGTTCCTCGACAGCTTCAGGGCGTGCTATCCGCACAAGGCGCTACTGGTCAGCGAGTTCGGGGTCGACGGCAACCGCAATGGACCCGTCGACGAGCGCGGCACATATCAGTTCCAGGCCGACGCGGCCGCGTATCACCTGGGCGTCTATGCGACGAAGCCCTGGCTGGCGGGCGCGATCTACTTCCTGCTCCAGGACGCCGCGGCGTTCCCGAACTACCAAGGCGGCAACCCATGGCCAAACCCACCGTTCTTGCAGAAGGGGCTGATCGACATGTATGGCAACCCAAAGCCGTCGTACGCTGTGGTCCAGGCAATCTTTCGCGCCACTCGGCAGATCGCGCGGGCTCACGGCGGCTGATCGGGCGATGACTCGGCGGGTGAGTCGTCCACTACCCTTCGGACACTCGTGACCGCCACGCTCGAGCACACCCGCACGTTCGTGGAGTCGCGGGTGCGATCCACACCGGACCGCAAGATCGCGGCGCTCGAGGTCCTCGCGGTCCTCGCGTCACCCGTGATCCTTTATTACTGCCTACGGCTGCGGGGGATGGCGCCGCCGGGTCTTCCAGACCCGGCGATGCACACGACCTACATCGTCGATCCCCACGACATCTTCCAGCGCTATGAGGCGCTGTTCACGCCCACCGCCCGGCTCCGCGAGGCCGCGCGCGTCGGCTTCCTGGTTCCCGCGCGGCTCTCCTACCTGGCATTCGGGGCGGCGCCCGGGTTCTTCGTGTATCGCTATCTGCTCGCACTCGTCGCGATCGTGCCGGCCTACTTGCTGCTGAAGCGGCTGTACGGCCGGTGGGCGGGGTTCCTGGCGATCGTTGTGATCATGAGCAGCCCGGTCGTTATCACCGCCTGGGGAACCGACTACCCGGACTCGGCGGCTGTGTCGTACCTGACGGGAGGACTGGCGGCGCTGGCGCTGTGGTGGCAAAGCGGGCGCGGGCGTTCGGGGTGGCTGGTGCTCGCCGGGGTCCTGCTGACGCTCGCGCTGTGGTCGCATGGAGTCGCGTTCCCTCTGGTCGTGGCGCTGATGGTCGCGTTCGTGGCGGTCAGGCTATGGGGCGGGCGGGCCCGCGCCCGGGCGGAGCTGGCGCCGCTCGCGCGCGATCTGGCCCTGCTCGCTGCATCGGCGCTGGTAGTCACCGGCCTGCTCTCGGTTGGCTCGGGACTGCTGCTGGGTCAGTACGACTTCATCGGCCCGACGATCCAGTCGGCGAAGGTGCTCACGCGCGCGTCGATGCTGAGCTCCGATCATTCGGTCAGCTGGAGTTGGGCGCCGTATGTCGATTACCTGCTCGTGCCGCCGGCGGTGGCGCTGGCGTTCATCGTGGCTTTTGCCCGTAGGCGAGGGACGATCGCCCCCGCCCAGCTGTTCGTTGGACTCGCCGGCTGCCTTCAGCTCGCGATGCTCGCGTACCTGCAGTTCTTCAGCAGCCTCCAGTCTCTGGAGATGCACTACTTCTCATCGATGCTGTGGTCGTCTGTGAACTTGCTGCTCGCGTTGACCCTCGCCGAGCTGGCGCGGCCCGCGCTCGGGCGACGGGTCGCCGGCGCCGGGCCCGTCTTGGTGGTGATTGCCGTCGCACTGGGGTACGAGGGCGCGATCAAGCTCGGCGTCAGTCCTCCGGTCATGACGTGGGTCCCCGGTGGTGCGATCCTGGTGGCGCTGGTCGTTGGCGCGGCGGCGGCGGGGAGGCTTGCGGGCCGTGCCGTGCTGGGCGCCGCCTCGATAGTCGTCATCGCAGGCGCGACGCTCGTCTTGACCGTGGCCCAGAGCCCGCCCCATGGGCACCCTGCGGGTACCGTCTACGACCCGGTTCCAGCGTACGCCGACGCGCTCGACGGCAGCGACAGCGCCTACGTCTCCGAGTATCAGGTGATCTCGCGCCTGCCGGGCTTCGTCGGCCACCCGGCATACAAGGCAGAGCTGCTGCTGACCTGGGTGCCGCCCTCGCAGTTCGGTTATATGCAAGGGCCGCTGGGGATCTTCCACAACGCATTCACCTTCGTGAACTGGACATTCCCAGTTCTCGGTATGGACGGGGCGCGGAAGATCGCGCAGTGGCGTGTCCCCCAGGTGCTGCTGATGAGCCTGACGGGACAGGACTTCGCTCGGGCGGTGCGAGCGCTCCGCCAGTTCAGCCCAGTCGTCGTCCGGCGGGGAGTGATCAGCGATGGCTGGTATCACTTGCACGTTTGGCTGGTCGACCTGCGGCGTTATATCCGCCCGGCGACGGCTTAGCGAGTCCGGACCCGGGCGCTTGCGTGCTCGCGGGCTCGAAGCGCCTGGACGACGCGGCCGGCGGAGTGGGCTCCCATGATCGCCCCCTGGGGACAGGCGAAGCGGACACCGTGCCAGGCGCATCCACCGAGCACCCGTAGCTCGCTGAGAAGCCCCGGAGCCGCGTCGCGCCGCTGGTCGCTCGCGCGTGCCGCCTGGCCGCGCCTGTAGGCGGCGGCGGTCAGCGCCACGAGGCCCGCATCGGACCCGGCGCGGCGGTGATCAAGCCCCGCAGCCGCGAGATAGACGATCTTGCCACCGGCCGCCCGGAGGGCGCGCAGCCAGTCTTCCTCGTCTCCAGAGCCAACGCCAAGAGCCTCGTCGAAGGGTCCGATCCGCTCGAGCGCGCTTCGGCGGATCGCCATGTTCGCGCCCCACACGATCTGAGCCTCAGCATCATGGTCGCCGAGGTCCAGCGTCGTGATTGGCGGATCCTCGCGCCCGCACGAGGAGGGCGTGCTGCCCTCGAACCGAGCCCGGATCGGGCCGCCGAAGGCATCGGCGTCCGGGTATCGCCCGGCGCCTTCGAGCAGCGCGTGTAGCCATCGGGGAGGGGCGTAGATGTCATCGTCGACGAACGCCACCAGCGGCGCCGTGGTCGCGCTCACCCCGGCGTTCCGGGCGGCGTTGGGACCGCGATGGCGCTCGGCCCGCACGTACTGCACGGACCATTTCCGCACGACGGTAGGCGTTCTATCGTCGGAGCAGTCGTCCACGACGACCAGCTCGTAGGGACCGTCGAGCTGCTGCGACACCAGCGACGCCAACGCCACGTCCAGGTAGGCGGCGCGGTTGCGGGTCGGTATGACGACTGAGACCAGAGGAGCTGGCATGCGATCCAGGGATAAGTGAACCTGAAGCCGTGCTCCCGCGTGTGACGGCACCTTTCGATAGCTATCGCGCCCTGCTGCGCAGGCAGGGCTACGCGAGCTTCGCCGCGACTGTGTTCGTGTCGCGCGTCACCGGAGCGATGTTCACCGTCACGGGCGTCCTGCTCGTGCTCGAGCGCACTGGCAGCGCAACGCTCGCAGGGC
>CATPBV010000155.1 GCA_955652345.1 uncultured Solirubrobacteraceae bacterium
GATCAGGGCACGCTCGCTTCGCAGGCGCCGTGCGCGGCGCACCGGCAGGGGGCGCTCGACGGTCAACGTCTCAGCGGCCGCCGGCACAAGCTCAGCGATTCGGGGCGCCATGGACCGGCATCGTCTCTTCTACGTATCAGGTCGCGCAAGAGGTCCGCGCCGGCTGCATGGACTCAGGCGGCTCGCCGGCTCGTACTCCGCGCATGATCCCTGGGCGCACAATCATGTCGTTTGTCGCGACGCTGACGGCACTCGGGATCCTTGCGTCGTCGTGTGGCGGCAGCTCAGACAAGCACGACCGGATGCAGACCCGGCTTTCCCCGGAAAGCCTCCAAGCAGCCACGCTCCCGGCCTCGGACTCGAACGTGCCTCCATCCGCGGCCAGGCCCACTCACCCGCAAGCGCTCGTCACCGACGAGACCCAGAACCGGCTCCTGGTGGTCGACCTCCTGAGCGGCCGTGTCGTCCGCTGGGTCAGCGTCCCGCCCGACCCGGAGTACGTGGCGGCCGACAGCGGCGTTGTAGTGGTAGTCAGCTCGCGAAGCGCGAGAGTCACCGTGCTCGAGCGCCGATCGCTGCGCGTGCTCCGAGTGCTGGGCGGCTTCGCATCCCCGCACATCCCCGCGATCGCGCCGGACGGCGAATACGTATATGTCACCGACGACGCGCATGGCACGCTGACTGTGATCAGACTGTCAACGCTGAGCGTCACTCGCACGATCGCTGTCGGGGGAGGCGCGCACCACTTCGCGCTCTCGCCGGATGGCCACCAGGTATGGGTCGCTCTCGGAGAATCCGCACGCACGATCGCGATCGTCGACTGCACCGATCCGGGGCGACCCCGGCTGACGGGAGCGTTCGAGCCGGGCTTCGCGGCGCACGACCTTGCGTTCAGCGCGAGCGGCGATCAGGTGTGGGTCAGCTCTGCGAGCGGGCCCGACGTGGCGGCCTTCAGCTCTCGCGACCATCGGCTGCTGTTCCGGATAGCAGTGGGCGCCCCGCCGCAGCACCTGGTGTTCGCCGGCCGCTACGCCTTCCTGACAAGCGGCAATGGCGGCACGATCGAGAAGGCGCTGGCCTCTGACGGTGCGGTGCTCACCCGCGCAACCGCGCCATACGGCTCGTTCGAGCTGGACGCTGGGCTCGGGATGGTTGCGGCGTCGTCGCTGCTGCGGGGGACCCTGGCCGTATTCGACTCGAAGCTGCGGCTGCGCAGAGTCACGGGGATCGCGCCCGCGACACGCGACCTCGTGATCTCGGCGGCCTAGCGAGGTGAAGCGGGCGCGGTGAGCTCGGCGCCGACCAGCGCGTCGATCAGCTCGGCGAACACCTCGGTGTGGCGATCGACGTCAGCCTCTGTCGTCGCCGGGCACATGAGCGCCATGTTGTGAAACGGCGTGATCAGAACGCCTCGGTTGAGCAGATACAGGTGCAGGACGCGCTCGAGTGCGGGGTCGGACACGCTGGCGGCGGCACCCCCGGAGCCCGGCGGCTCGGCCGCAAACGCCAGCTCCGCCCGGGCGCCCAGCTGCACGATCGACCACGGCACGTCGCGCTCACCGAGGACGCCCTCGACGCCGGCCACGAAGCGGTCGCAGAGCGCGATCATCCAGGTGTACGCCTCGTCGGTGAGCACTTCGCTCAGCGTCGTCCTCGCGGCGGCGAGCGACAGGGCGTTCCCGGCCAGGGTCCCACCGATGCCGCCGACGTCTGAGTACTCGGTGTCGAGGTAGTCGGCGATCCCCTCTGCAAGCTTCTCCGTGACCCCATACGCGCCGATCGGAATCCCGCCCGCGATCGCTTTCCCGAGGGTCACGACGTCAGGGCGCAGCGACCATGCCGCGGTGCAGCCGCCCGGTCCGGCGCTGATCGTGTGGGTCTCGTCGATGATCAGCAGCGTTCCCGTCCGGTCACAGGCCTCCCGCAAGCCCTCCAGGAACCCGGGCTCGGGCAGCACGATCCCGATGTTGGTGAGCGCCGGCTCGGCCAGCACGCACGCGACCTGCTCGTCAGCGAGCAGCCGCGCAACGGCCTCGAGGTCGTTGAACTCGCAGACTCGCGTCGTGATCGACGGGTCGACCGGCGGCCCGACGTTCCCTTCCCGCGGGCGCGTGCCGTCGGGCCCGAGCGTGATCACCGTCTCGTCGACGGTGCCGTGGTAGCAGTGGCTGAACACGAGCACGTACGGGCGAGCGGTGGCCGCGCGGCACAGGCGCAGTGCCCACCGGTTGGCGTCTGTCGCAGTCAGCGAGAAGCTCCAGCGCGCCACCCCGAACCTGCGGGCGAGCTCGGCGCCGACCCAGGCGGCATCCTCCGTCGGCAGCATCAGCGTCGCGCCGCCGTAGTCCTCCAGACGCCGGCGGACTGCCGCGACTGTCGGCGCCGGTGAGTGGCCGGCCATCGCGCCGGTGTCGCCGAGCGCGAAGTCGACGTACCGGTGGCCGTCGACATCGGTGATCGTGACGCCTTTCGCGGAGGCCGCGTACACCGGGTGGCCACCCACCCAGCGGGACATCCACGTCATCGGGACGCCGCCGATGAGCGAAGCGCGGCCCTCCTCGAACAGCTCGTGGGAGCGCCGGTGCTCGCGCGCGAACAGCTCGCGCTCCTGCGCTTCCAGCTCGGCAACACGGTCGCGACTGAAGGGCATCGACCTCACAAGCCTATTGCGCGCAGGCGTGCAGCGAGATCGCGGCTGCCCTGCGCGCCTCGGCCCGCGGATTCTCACTTCGTTCACACCGCCTTCGCTACCTTAAGTTCATGGCCAATACACGAGACACCGAAACCGCAAGAGCGATCGAGCTGACCGACGAGCAGTGGCGCGAGCGCCTGAGCCCCGAGCAATACGAGGTGCTGCGCCGCCACGGGACCGAGCGCCCGTTCACGGGCACGTACGTGAACGTCAAGGACGACGGGATGTACCAATGCGCCGGGTGTGGCGCCGAGTTGTTCAGCTCCGACACCAAGTTTGAGTCCGGCACCGGGTGGCCGAGCTTCTACGAGCCGGCTGTGGCCGAGAACGTCGAGCTCCGGGAGGACCGCAAGTTCGGCATGAGACGCACCGAGGTCCTGTGCCGCCGCTGCGGCGGGCACCTCGGTCACGTGTTCGACGACGGCCCGAGGCCGACCGGCCAGCGCTACTGCATCAACTCCTGCGCGCTCGAGCTGAGCCCTCAGGCCAAGGCAAGCTGACGCCGAGCCAGGCGCGGGCGCAAGCGCTCATCCGGAGTCGGCGCTGGCGTGCCCCTGCCGCCGGCGCCACTTCAGGTAGCCGAAACCGAGCACGACCGCCACCCCGATGGCGATCGCGCCGAACAAACCCACCTGGGAAAGCACATGGGCCGCAGCGTTGCCGCCGAAGTAGCCGACGAGCCCGAACGTGATCGCCCAGGTGATGCCACCGAGGGCATTCCAGAAGAAGAAGACCGGGAAATGCATCTCATCGATGCCGGCGAGCCATGCGGTCGCCACGCGGACCAACGCGATCCAGCGGCCCAGGAACACGGCCTTTCCCCCGTGGCGCTCGAAGAACCGTTGTCCGGCCGCGACCGCTTTCACCCGGTGGGCGTGCAGTGGACCTGGTGCCAAGAGCACCCGCAGCCCGAGCGTGCGCCCGAGCCAGTAGCCGATGTTGTCTCCGACGATCGCAGAGGTGGCGCCGATCAAGATCACCAGCCAGATCTGGAGCTTGCCCTGGCTGGCCAGGATCGCGGCCAGCACGAGCGCGGTCTCCCCCGGCGACGGCACCCCCATTGACTCGAGCCCGATGATCGCCGGCAGCAGATAGCCGAGGCCACTCGACACGCTGATGATCGCGGCGAAGCCAGGGCTCACGGCACCGGCGCTCCAGGATTCTCGAGCAGCGTGAGGAGCGACAGGCCCGCCGGCAGCGTCGCTCCGCGGGCGAGCCAGCTGGCCTCGATCCGGAGCGGCTGCTCGAGGATCGTGTTCAGCCACGGCGGTCCGATCGTGAGGTCGGGCCTGTAGCCGTCCTCGGCGCGGCGGCGCTGGACGAGACGCACGATCGCGGCGGGCGCCAGCAGGAAACTGAAGAAAGAGGTCACGCGCCGCACACTCCAGCCTGCGTCCACAGCCGCCGCCCGGAGAGTTCGCCGCTCGTAGCGGCGGAAGTGATGGTTGATCGTGTCGTGGTGCGACCACAGCCCCGGGTAGGCGGGGACCGTGGCCAGCAGCCAGCCACCGGGTTTTGAGACGCGCCGGAGCTCGCCCAGGGCGACACGATCGTCCGGGACGTGCTCGAGCACGTCCAGACAGGTGATGAGGTCGAACATGGCATCGTCGAACGGGAGCTCCTCGAGCCGTCCCGTACGGACCTCCCCCACTCCGCGGGCGCGCGCGACCTCGGTTGCCTCGGGATCGACCTCGACGCCGTAGACCCGACCGTACTCAGCCAGGTCCTCCATCGTGCGACCGGACCCGCAGCCCGCGTCGAGCACCAGGGCGTCCGCGGGCAAGGCGAGCCGATCGAGCTCGGCGCGGATGATCCTCCGGCGCCCCCGATACCACCAATGATGCTCGTCGACCTCGAGCATCGTCTTCATGAGGAGCTCGTCCACGTATCTGATCGTGCCAGTTGCGAGTCGCCGGCGGAGCTGCGGGCCGCTTCGAGTCACGCGGTGTAAGACGCGCGGAGAGCGGCGACTGGACCTCAGCCGACCGGCACGGGCCCTTCCTCAGGCGCACGCGAGAGCGCCAGCCGCAGCGTGAACCGCGCGCCAGGCCCGTCGCGATCCTCCAGCACGAGCTCTCCACCCATCCGGTGCGCAAGCTCGCGCCCGATCGCGAGACCGAGCCCGAAACCCGCTTGACCTCCGGTCGCGCTTCCTCGCTCGAAGCGTTCGAAGATCAGCTCGCGCTCTGCCGCCGGCACCCCGGGACCTCGATCGCAGACGGTCAGTGAAGCCTGCGCGCCATCGTGCAGCTCGACCGTGATCTCACC
>CATPBV010000156.1 GCA_955652345.1 uncultured Solirubrobacteraceae bacterium
CTCGGCCGTCCTAGGCTCTCTCGGCCTGTTCGCGGTCGTCAGCCACCTGTTGCACGCATCCGGCGCCGCAGGCTCGGTGATGCTGCTGATGGGCATGGCGAAGCACATTGCGAGCATCTTCGGCAAGCTGCGGCTGCCGCAATCAGACAGTGACCATCGGCGGGTTCTTGCCGTCCTGACCTATCTCCAGAGTCGGTGACATCACATTTGTCAGCCGAACGATGTTTCAGTCGATAGCTGGTCGCAGTCGGCGCGATGGGTGTGGATCGCGCGAACCTTCCACCCGAGTTTGTACGGCTCGAACAGCACGATCGGCTTCCCACCCGAGATCGATGTGGGTGGGTCCCAGCCGACATCCGCCACGTTCTCGTGGATCTCCCAGGCGAGGATGCTCTGAAAACCGACTTCGGTGACGGGTTGGCCGCAAGCGAGGATGCGCTTGGGGCCCCCGTCTTTGTCGATCACCGCGTCCAGGCGGTCGAGCTGGTATGCCCAGACCTGCTTGAAGAAGACGAGTTCGCTGTGTGCGAGCCGCCCGCGGATCCGGGCATGGGGAGCAAGGGTCACGACGAGTGCAACGAGCGCACCAACCGTGGCGAGCCGAAGGAGCGTGTGTCCCGAGGTGATCGCGAGCATCCGACCGATGGCGGCCCCCGCCAGCACGATCAGCACGGCCGCCGGCGCGAACATGTAGCGAAAGCTGGGATTCCATCCATGCAGCGCGAACGCGGCCTCGGTCGCGAGCCACACAAGCGCGGCGCCTACCAGCAGCAGCCAGGTGCGATCGCGGCGCACGACTGCAAACGCAAGTGCGAACAGCGCCGCGAGCTGCATCGGCAACTCGTACAGCCCTACGAACCCGCTGATCATCAGCGAGAGCCGGTCGCCTGGTAGAGACTTAGTGGAGTCGAGCGCAACCTGCCCCGCGATGAACCAGTTGTCCGACGCGATTGCCGGAATGCCAAACCACATCGCGGCGATGACCAAGACGCCGACCACGAGCCGGGGCCGCATCGGCGGGATTGCGCGCCACGCCCACAGCCCGTAGAGCCCCACCAGCGGCCACGCCTCCGGGCGCCCGAGCGCGGCGAGCACCAGCAGCACCCAGGCGGCGCGCCAACGCGCTGAAAGGTGGCAGTCGATCGCCCCCAGGCAAAGTGAAATGACCATCGGGTCGGCGGTCGCAACGAACACGAGATGCCAGTAGCCCTCGAGTCCCAGCACCCCGAGAGCCGCGAACACCGCGGCGATCGCCGGCGCATATCGCCGCCCGTTGGCGGGACCAGCCAGCCGGTAAGCAATCCGTCCCGCGAAGACCGCGCCCGCGAAGGCTCCTGCCACAGCCGTCACCATCCACAGCCACAGCGCTCCGCGCCCTGCGGGCGCGTACAAGAACGTGAACAGGAACGTGAGCGGCTTCCACGACGGCGCTGCGTCCAGGTTCAGGTGCAGGTGCAGCGCCTGCTGACCCCACACGAGCCAGCCGTAGGCATCGTACTCAGGCCGCATTCCCGTCAAGACGACGAACAGAACGGAGACCAGAACCACTGCCACAGCCCCGACCGCCCAGGCGAAGCGCACGGACGCGCTAGCGGGCCCTCGCCCGGTGCCCGGCTTGGTCACACGGGCCTGCTTCGATGTCATGCGGGCTGAGAGCGTTCCCACCATCGCATGCAAGCTAACAATTGCTGACCATCGCCGGCAGCCAGGGTTGGCCACCTGGGAAGGGCAGCCGCCACCCAAGAGCACTGCCGCCATCACATCTGTCAAGTAGGTTGGCACGGGTAGCACCCGTCAAAGTGCAGTCGCGCCGATCCAGTGAGTCTCTTCCCGGAACCGCCATACGAGTACAGCTCGGTTGCCCGAGGGCTTGTATCCACCGCGGGAGCGTGTCCGCTGGATCAGAGCGGGAACGTCGTCTCACACCCTGCTCGGGGTAACTCTGCTGGGCTGGCCCAACCAGCTCGTCGAGATCGAGGCGGTCGCGACCTTCGGCGAGGCAAGATCGATCCCCGGAGGCGAAACAAGCGGAGATCAGCCGTAGCCATCGCTCACGCGAGGGGCCGCTGATCTTGCGGCGCGCTACTCCGCCCCTGATGGCGGTGGGTCCGGCCACGCGCGGCCAGCGACCTCCAGCTCGCGCACCTTCAGGGATCCGATCTCGATCTCCCCCACCCTGAGCTTTCGAATGACGGCATCAGCGATCGCAAGGCGGCCGATCGCCACCGCGCCGACAGCCAAAGCAGCGATCGCGAGCGGTGCCATCGCCGACGGGCCAAGCAGACGGGGTCCGACGACCGCCGCGCCGGTGACGCTTAGGCCTGTGACTCGCGAGCCAGTGTCCTGGTGGCGGAAGCTGATGCTACGTCGCATCGTGACAACTCCTTTCAGGGATCGTTGCTACTACCCCCGGCTGGGGATCGGCGTACCGTGAATCGACTGCCAGATCGCCCGGTTCAGTGCGTCCGCATTCGGGCCATCGGGTACCGAATAGTTCTGTCTCGCCGACCAAGCCGCCATCGGTGAGTGCGCCGTGTTCCGCGGGTGCCGGGGATCCCCGTATGGGATCACGCTGGGTTCGATCGCGCTGTAGGGCTGCATGTTGGGCGACGCGGCGAACGCATTCCACATGGGCAGTGCTCGCTGGTCGTAGATGCTCATCGGCGGCAGCCCCAAAAGTCGCTCCATGGTGGCCAGCATCGCTGCGGTGTCATAGTGGGTCGAATCGACCGCCGCGCGCTGGGTGTACGGCGAGATAACCAGCGCCACGCTGCGATGGGCGTCGACGTGATCCGGCCCGTCCTGCGCATCGTCTTCTATGACGAAGATGGCCGTGCTACGCCAGTAGGGGCTGTGCGAGACCGCCTGCACGAGCCGGCCCAGGGCCAGATCATTGTCCGCCACGTACGAAGCGGGGGTCGCGGTGCCAGGGGTGGTTCCCTGGGTGTGATCGTTCGGGAAGTACACAATCGAGAGGCCGGGCAGGTTCCGGTGACGAACGAACTGGCGAAACTCACGCTGCCACTCGGGCTCGCGCACCGCGTGATCGGAGCAGTCGAGGTTCCATCCCGGGTACCGAGCATCCACGTGGTTCCCGAAGCGTGCCTGCAGGTGCGTGAGGCTCGAGAAGACCTTCCCGCTGTGACAGTTGGTCGGATCGTTGAACGGAGTTCCCTCGCCGTAGTCGCGGAACGACACGCTGTGGCTATAGGCGTTGTCCCACAGATACCCAGCGGTCGCCGTGGCGACGGGTCGCGGAATCGACGGATCCGACGCCAGCGGCTCGGAGGTGAACTGCTGCTCGAGAGGCACGAATTCGCTGTCGTAGCTCCGCGAGTAGATAGCTGCGTAGTCGAACGGCCAGGTCTTATTCACGTAATCGGTGGCGACGCCTTGGACCGTCCATGGGTGGCCGTCCTGGGAGACCTGGGCATCCACGTAGAAGTTGTCCAAGAGCACAAACCGGCGCGCGAGCTCCCGATGATTCGGGGCGGAGGAATCGTTGAACAGCGTGAGCGCGGGGTCGCCGTTTCCCTTCCCGAGGCTTCCGAACACCTGGTCGTAGCTTCTGTTCTCCTTGATCACGTAGATCACGTGTTTGATGGCGTGCAACCACGAGGGCGCAGCCCCCATGCCGAGCTCGACATGGTTGTTCTGGCGCACCTGCGCGGTCCAGCGCGCGAGCCGCTGCGTCAATGCCGAGTCGGACCGCGGGAGGTCGATGACCTCCACGGAGCCTTTGATCATCGAACCGATGTATTGGGTTTCGGAGAGAGGCGGGGTGTAGTAGGTCCCCGGGAAAACGCGTTCATGGATGGGGCAGCTCACCGGTCCCAGCGAGCTGAACGGCCCACACGGATTCGGCCCGGCGCCAAACCCATACGTGTTGATCACGACCAGTTGGCGTCCATCGGGTGTTGCCCTCACATCGGCGGGATACCAGGCCGTGGGGATGAACCCACGGACTGTTCTGTGAATCAGGTCGACGACGGCGAGCGCGTTCTCACCCGCGTCCGCCACATACAGCGTGCGACCGTCGGGGCTGACCGTGAGTCCGACCGGCGTGGACCCCTTAGGGGATCCTGGGGCGAGCGCGACGTTGATCGTCGACACGACCTTGTTGGTTACAGTGTCGATGACCGAGACTGTGTCGCTGTTGGCGTTCGCGGTATAGAGCTCATCGATTCTCGGATTCGCCGCGATCCCGGTAGGGTGATCGGCCAGCATCGGATTGTCCTGCGGGGAGAGAGGGATATCGGCGATCTTCTGCTGCGCGGTGGTGTCGATCACCGAAACCGAGCGGCCGGCCCAATTGCTCACGTACGCCCTTGTTCCCTCCCGATTGAACGCAACGGCCAGCGGATCGAGCGCAGCGCCAAGATCGATCGTGGCGGTCAGCCTGCCGGCGGCAGGGTCGATCACTGACACTGTGTGACCGGGCGGATCCGCATAGGTTACGGACGGGTTTACAGGTCCACCGAGGTTGTTGGCGACATACAGCCGGTCTCCGATTGGCGTATGCCCGAAGGCGATGCCGGCCGGGAAGAAGCCTGCGGGGATGTCGCCCGCCGGCAGCAACTGACCCGTCGCAGACACGCTGTAGGAATGGACGATGCCCTGGCCACCGCCCGATGCCCAGGCGTGACGTCCGTCGGGGGCGAACGTCACGCCGTAGAAGGCCGAAGCGCCCCGGTTCCCGTTGTACACCCTCAGCGATGTTCGCCGCCCAGTCGCGAGATCGAACAGCTCGGTTGTCTCGTTCTGCACGGCGGCTCCGCTCGACGTCACGAGCGCGCTTCGCCCGTCCGGCGACAGCGCGAGTCCCCAGGGACCAGGCAGGCCGACCCGGGTCTTCGGGATCGTGATCAATCGCCCAGCCGGCGTCAGTGACCATCCAGAGGGGAGACCTGTCGCGCGAGGCTCCTGAGCTCTCGGGCTGCCGGCCGCCGCTAGGCTGACGTACGCGCTTATGAGCGCCAGCGTCGCAGCTAGGAAACGCCACCGCATCTTCCGCTCCTTACGTCCCCGAAACCAAGGGACGATCACAGTACCAAGACTTGGCCGGGATGGTTGTGTCTGAGTTGGTTGTAGGGCCCGACCCCTAAGGGAGCCCAGGACGCTCTGGCAAGGCTGCACCGAGGGGGAGCTCAAACTCCAACAGAGCTCCGTCTCGAGCGCGCGGCTGGAACCCCGCGTGCCGAACCATCGCCAGGGATGCGGCATTCTCAGCCAAGACGGTCGCGCGCATCGCGTGATGGCCTTCCTGGCGCGCGCGAGCGATCAGTTGCGCGAGCAAATAGCTGCCCAGCCCGCGGTTCTGCCACGCATCGTCCACTGTCACGGCCGTATCTACGATCCCCGGCTCCTCGGAGAGCTCGACATAGCGGGCGACCGCGACGCCGTCGCGGGTCGTCGGGTCTATCGCCAGGAGCGCCTCGCGGGAGTGATGCTCGAGGTCGGTGAGCCAGTCGAGGTCCCGCTCGGTCAGATGATCCTTCGGCGATGCGAAGCGCAAATAGCGGGACCGCGCGGAGAGACGCTCAGCGCCGGCGGCGAGGCCCTGCCGATCGCCACGCTCGAGAGGGCGGATCTCGATGACAGCCCCATCGGCCAGCGTCACCTGCTGACGATGCATAGCCATAGTCTGCATAAACCTCCACGACGCCTGCCACGGAACCTCGGTGGTGCCCACCGGCTACGCTGCTCGGATGCAAGGCGCCGCGTTGCGGCTTGCGGGCGAATGAGCGCTCAGAGTAAGACCTTGACGGTGATCGGCCGGCGCTTGGATCCGGGCGACCACGACCTGCGCGACTCCCTGACGCGAGGAGCGCAACCGTATGAGTTCTACGAATCGGACAGTGCCGAGGGCAAGGCGCTGCTCGATCGCCACGGCATCACCGAGGGCGGATTGCCGGTGGTGATCGACGGTGAGGAGCTCTACGAGAACGCGACGATGGTGACGCTGGCCGAGGCCTGGAATGCGCTGACGCCGCCCACGCGCTCACATTACGATCTCGCCATCGTCGGTGCCGGTCCGGCGGGCCTGGCCGCGGCGGTCTACGGGGCGTCGGACGGGCTCTCCACGATCGTCTTCGAGAGGGACATCCCTGGCGGTCAGGCCGGCCACACCTCGATGATCGAGAACTTCTTCGGCTTTCCCGGTGGGATCGAGGGAGCCACGCTCGCGAGACTTGCCGCGAGGCAGGCTGAAAGCTTCGGCGCTGAGTTGCAGCTCCTCCGTGGCATCAGGGAGGGCACGGCCCGCGCGGAGGGAGGCATGCGCATCGAGTCAACCGACGGCATCGAGGTCACGGCGGATGTCGCCGTGGTTGCGCCCGGGATGGAATGGCGCAGGCTCGAGGTTGACGGCATCGAGCAACTGCTCGGCCGCGGCGTCTACTACGGCGCCGGCCGAAGCGAGTCGGTCGGCTCCGACGGCAAGGAGATTGTCATCGTAGGCGCCGGGAACTCGGCGGGGCAGGCCGTGCTGAACTTCGCCGAAGCGCATGCGCGCGTGACGATGGTGGTCCGGGGCGACTCGCTCGGCAAGTCGATGTCGGCCTACCTCGTCCGGCGGATCGAACAGAACTCGCTGATCGATGTCCGGCTTCGCTCACGAGTCCACGCGCTCGATGGAGAGGAAGCGTCACTGCGCGCGGTCACGATCGAAGACGCAAGTGGCACCGTAGAGCGTCTTGCCGCCGACCAATTGTTCGTGTGCATCGGGGGAGAGCCGCGGACCGCCTGGGCGACCGAGAAGGGCTTCGATATAGACCAAGCCGGCTACCTGCTGACCGGCCCGGATCTGCTCAAGGGGGGTGACCGGCCGGCGAGCTGGCCTCTCGAGCGGGACCCACTTGCACTCGAAACGTGCGTTCCGGGGATCTTTGCCGCAGGTGACGTGCGGCATGGCTCGACCAAGCGGGTTGCGGCGGCAGTGGGTGAGGGCGCAATGGCGGTCGCGCTCGCTGAGCGCCGCCTGGAAGAGCTGGCCCGCGCCTAGGGTTGCTGAGCTGTGATCAGCTTTCCGCGCGCCGGCTCCGGCGCCGCCAGTGCTCGGGCAGGTACGCAACCGGTATGCGGTGGGGTAGGGTTGGAGCCGACGGATGGCAACGAGCGAGATAGGCGCGTCGGGGCGGTATTTGCTCGGGGTTAGCCCGGCGGAGATTCGTCATCTGGTTGAGCAGGCCGAGGTGTACGCCGAGGAAGCTGGGCAGCTGTTCGACGCGATCGGCGTTCAGCCGGGCATCGCCGCGATCGACGTCGGCTGTGGCGTCTTGGGTGTCGTGCACTTGTTGGCTGGCGCGGTTGGCCCAGACGGACGGGTCGTCGGTCTCGATCGTGAGCCGCGGATGGTGGAGGCGGCCCGTCGTTTTGCCGATGAGCAGAGTCTTGAGGTTGAGTTCGTCGAGGCCGACGCGACGGCGAGCGGCTTGCCCGACGGCGCGTTCGATCTGGTGCACGCGCGCACTTTGCTGCTGAACGTCAGCAACCCGGAAGAGATCATCGCCGAGATGGTGCGGATCGCTCGCCCGGGAGGTGTCGTCGTGGTGCAAGAGCCTGACGCTCTGGCGCACGCCTGACCAGCCTCAGCGGGGATTTACAGAGTGCAGCGGTGCTTCGACGGTCGTGGCGACGTCTCCGATCTCGAGACCTTCGGAGCTCCCGGTCAGCGTGAACATCCGGTCGACGTTCGGAGTACCGCGTAGGAGAACCAGCTGACGGCCAGCCCGACGAGCATCGATACTGGCGTTCACGATCGCGCGGACGCCATAGCTGTCGATGGACGCGAGCTCGCGGAGGTCGAGCACAATCAGACGCGCCTGCAATTGAGGCGCGCGCAATGTTCGCATCAGCTGCGGCACCGACGCGAGGTCCAGTTCGCCGGCTAGGTGCACCCAGACGCCGTCCAGGCCGCCGTCCGTCCACGAGCACGCGAAGACGCGCGGGCGGCCTTCGGCGAGCCCAACGATCGAAGCGGGGACAACCAGGGCGTCCGACACGTCTGCCTCCGGGGTTAGGGGACCCTCGGAAGTCAGACCATGGTGCCCGCCCAGTACGGGCCGACCTCACCATCAGATGCCCTCCGCCAGCCAGATTACTCCGCAAGTCAAGCCGTGACCAACGGCACTGCGTCGGCCCAAAAACGCCGGCGCCTGCCCTCCCGAGGCGCTGCGTCAGTCAGCAGGCGAAACGCTCAACTGGGGGGGGATCTCGTGATCGTCAACAAGGTCTGTGGGCGCGAGGATAAACACCTCGCACATGATGTCCGGGTGCTGCTGGTTGCCGCTCATGAAGCCGATCACGCGTCGTCCAGTCGCACGCTCGATCACCGCCTCGAAGCGCTCGCGCATGAGGTCTTGGAACTCCATCCGCTGGTGGATGACCGCGAGACCGCGGCCGCCCTCGAGCAGCGTCTGCTCCACCCGCGAGAAGCCGCCGCGCAGCACGCACACCACCAGGTCGTCCTCGTAGTAGGACTTCGCCCGCGTCGGCCCTCGACCGTAGAACTCTTTGAGCAGCGCGACCATCCCGTCCGAGATCGCCGTGAGCACATCGCCGTGCGCGCTGGGCGTGCTCTTGACCTGTGGGATGCTCACAGCCGGACCGATTGTGCTCGCGGTGCGAAGGTGAGCTAATCGTAGCGCTAGGGTGTGGGATAGATCGCTCGTCGGGTCATCGCCCTTCGCCTCGCGCGCGCACCCATCCCGGAGGACGAGAGAGAAGGCCGCCATGTCGGCCCCCACTGCTCCATTGTCCGGCGATCAGCTACTCGCCGCCGTGACCGACGCGATGGTCGCTTTGCACGAACGCTACCACCACCGCGCGCCGGCGACCGCCAAGACCCTGCTGCTCGGCGGAGATCTGCTCGCGTGCGTCCTCGGAGGCATCTACACCGACGTCGAGAAGACGATGATCGAGATACAACGCACCACCATCGTCCAGGAAAC
>CATPBV010000157.1 GCA_955652345.1 uncultured Solirubrobacteraceae bacterium
GGAAGTTCTCCCACGAGCCCCCGCTGCGCCCCTCCCGAAAGGCGGCGAGCTCGTCCCGCAGGATGTCACCCGGAGGCAGGCTCTCGACGAACGCGACGAGCTTCGGCTCACACGCCCGCGGGACGCCGGTTGCGATGTTGACGATGCTGTGAGTGTTCGAGCTGACGAAGTAGACCGGCCTGTCCGCCAGTCCATGCTCGAGCAGGTGGCCCTTGACGGGCGCCCACCAGCGGCGAGTGAGCCGGGCATAGCCCACGTTGCTGCCCCCGATCATTCGCACGCGGAGCGCCAGCGTGTGCGACGCGATCAGCGCCATCCGCTCCTGGAAGCGGTCTCCCCACGCCCCGCGCAGCCGCGACCAGTCCTCGCTCTGGCCTCCGAGCAGCTCGGCGCAGAGGGCGGCGGTCACCTCCTCAGTGGGAGGCCAGGAGGCGGCTCGCATGCGCGCCCTGATCTTGTTCCACTCGATCTGAAACGCGACGAGCGTCGGGACGAGATCGTCGACATCCGAGCTCGAGGCAAGGAGCACCGCAAGCGTGCCCGACCCGTTGTCGTACCAGCGCCGGCGCCGAGCCGGAGCCTCGGCCTCCTGCCAGGACTCGACCGGGAAGCCGTTGCGCTCGAACGCCTCGACATCCTGCCCCATGACCACGAGCCGCGCCCCGAGGATCCCGTCGGGCAGACGCCGGATGGAGTAGATGAATGCGCCGAGGTCCACCTCGCTCGACGCCGCGAGCGGGTGGAGGCTCGATCCGGTCGCCTGGTGAGAGGACTCGAGCACTCGCAGCTGCGTCTCGCCGCTCGAGCGCAGCAGCGTCGTGTAGGTCCGCTGATAGAGCTCGACCTCGTCGCTGAGTCCGCCCTGGTCCGAGCTCGGACTTGCCAGCGCCAGGCGGGAGATTGCCATGCGACCTAGGGTGGCACAGAAAGCCGCGCGGACGCGATTGCCGTACCCTTCGCGCCGATGCGAGCGAAGACTCTGAGCTTGATGATCGGGCTCGTGGGCGCCGCCGTACTCGCCGGCTGTGGCTCATCGAGTACGAGCACCCCCTCCCCGAGCGGTTCCTCGACGCAAGCGGCCGCGCCGACATGCACGCCCGCGAGCCTCAAGACCCTGACGCCGGGCACGCTGACGGTCGCGACCGACACACCGGCGTATCCGCCCTACTTCGAGAACAACAAGCCGAGCAACGGCCAGGGGTTCGAGAGCGCGTTTGCGTTCGCGGTTGCATCGAAGCTCGGCTACTCGCCGGCGCAGGTCAAATGGGTCAAGGAGCCGTTCAACTCCTCATACCAGCCCGGTCCTAAGAACTTCGACTTCGACATCAACGAGATCTCGATCACGCCCGCGCGCGCCCAAGTGGTCGACTTCAGTCACACGTACTTCCAGGCGCCGCAAGCGGTCGTCGTCGCGAAGGGCTCGAAGTACACGCATGCGACCTCGCTTGCGGCACTGCGGGGCGCAACGATCGGCGTCCAGATCGGCACCACCAGCCTCCAGGCGGTGCAGATGTTCATCAAGCCAACCGCGACCCCGAAGGTGTTCAACACCTCCAACGACGTCGTCACGGCGCTCAAGGTGCACGAGGCTGACGCGATCGTCACCGACCTGCCGACCGCCTTCTACATCACCTCGGCGCAGGTGCCGACGGCGAAGATCGTCGGGCAATTCAGCGCTCCAGGCGGCAACAAGTGGGGTCTGCTGCTCGCCAAGAGCTCGCCCCTGACGTCGTGCGTGAACACGGCGGTCGACAAGCTCCAGAGCTCCGGTCAGCTCGCCCAGATAACCGCTCGCTGGATGGGGGGCGCGAGCGCCCCCGCGCTGCACTGATCGCCGGAGCGCCCGCATCAGCGACTGGGGACCGGCGGGCCGAGCGGGCTGCCGCGCGACGCAGCCGAGCTCGGCGCGATATCGCGATCTCGGCAGTGTCGACGATCGTTGTTTTGGGAGGCCTCGGTGCCTTGATCGTGACGAGTCCGGGCTGGACCTCGGTGCGCGAGAGCTTCTTTTCCTGGTACTGGTTTCGCCACTCGTTTTCCGATGTCCTGAGCGCTTTCTGGCTCGACGTGAAGATGTTCCTGATCCTCGAGGCGATCGTGCTCGTGTTCGCGCTGCTGGTCGCGCTGTGTCGCAACTCGAGAGCGCCGGCGCTGTTCCCGCTCAGGCTGGTCGCAACTGTCTACACGGATCTCTTCCGCGGCATCCCAACAATCCTCTTGATCTTCTTGTTCGGCTTCGGCATCCCGGGTCTCGCCATCAAGGGCGTCCCGACCGATCCGCTCGTGTTGGGGGGGGCGGCGCTAGTTCTGTCGTACTCCGCGTACGTGGCCGAGGTGTATCGCGCGGGGATCGATTCGGTCCATACCGCGCAGACGGCCGCAGCGCTCGCCGTGGGACTCACGCGGGGACAGGCGATGCGCTACGTGGTTGTGCCACAAGCTGTCAGGCGGGTGGTCCCGCCGCTGCTCAACGACTTCATCTCGCTTCAGAAGGACGTCGCATTGCTGTCGATCCTCGGTGTGATCGAGGCGCTTCGGCAGGCGGAGATTGATCAGGGCCTCAACTTCAACTCCACGCCCCTGGTGGCCGCGGCGTTGCTGTACATCTGCGTGACAGTGCCGCTCGCCCGGGTCCTCGACCACATGCAAGCGCGGGCGCGCCGCCGCCAGCAGGCAGTGATGGTGTGACGGCGGTACTGGAGCTCCGCGGCGTCACCAAGTCATACGGGGACCGCCAGGTCCTGAAGGGGATCGACCTCACCGTGAACGAGCACAACGCGGTCGCGCTGATCGGCGCGTCGGGCTCGGGCAAGTCGACGCTGCTCCGCTGCATCGACCTACTCGAGGACATCGACGACGGCGACGTGCTGCTCGACGGCGAGGTGATCACCGACCCGTCGGTCGATCCGATCAAGATCCGCCGGCGGCTCGGGCTGGTGTTTCAGGCGTTCAACCTGTTCCCGAACATGACGATCGCGGAGAACGTGGCTCTCGGGCCCCGGCGTGCGCACCGGGAACCAAAGGACGAGGCACTTGCACGGGCGCACGAGCTGCTCGAGCGCTTCGGCCTCGAGGGTCGCGAGCGCGACTACCCGGATCGGCTGTCCGGCGGCCAGCAGCAGCGAGTGGCGATCGTACGCGCGCTCGCCACGAACCCGCGCGCGCTGCTGCTCGACGAGGTGACGAGCGCGCTCGACCCCGAGTTGGTCGGCGAGGTCCTGGCGGTGATCCGGGACCTCAAGCGCGACGGTATGACGATGGTGATCGCCACCCACGAGATGGCGTTCGCGCGCGACGTGGCCGACGAGGTTTGCTTCCTTCACGAAGGCCTGATCGCCGAGCGGGGCAGCGCCGAGCAGATCCTGACCGACCCGCAGCGTCCCGAGACGCAGCGGTTCCTGCGCCGGATCCTCGAGACGCAGAGGCTTTGATGCGCGCCGTGACCTTCCAAGCGCCGGGCGAGGTCCGACTGGACGAGCGCCCCGTGCCCGAGGTACGAGCCCCCGATCAAGCGATCGTGCGCGTTCGAGCCACCGGAGTGTGCGGGTCCGATCTGCACATCTACCACGGCCGCGTGCAGGTCGAGCCGGGATTCACGATCGGCCACGAGTACGTCGGCACCGTTGAAGCGGTGGGAGACGCCGTGACGCGGGTCCGCCCGGGGGATAGGGTGGCGGGCTGTTTCCTGACCGCCTGCGGGACGTGCATCAGGTGCGTGCGGGGCGAGTATCAGCGCTGCGTCCGGTCGCGCACCTTCGGTTTCGGGGCGACGCTCGGCTCGCTACAGGGCACCCAGGCCGAGTATGCGTTGATCCCCGGGGCCGACCTGACGCTTCGCCGAGTGCCTGATGGCGTCAGCGACGATGTCGCGCTGTTCGCCGGCGATGTGATGGGGACCGGCTACCACGGGGTCGCCGCGAGCGAGCTGCGAGCGGGCGAGGTGGCGGCCGTTCTGGGCCTCGGCCCGGTCGGCCTGTGTGCGGTCCAGGTCGCGAAGCTCGCCGGGGCACGGGTGCTCGCGATCGACTCCGTCGAGCAGCGGCTGAGGCTGGCGGAGTCGTTCGGCGCCACGGCGCTTCATCTCCACGAGCAGGACGTCCGGGCCGAGGTGAAGGCCCTGACCGAAGACCGCGGCGGGGCCGACGTCACGATCGACGCGGTCGGACATCCCGACGCGTTCGAGCTGGCCCTGCGGCTGACCCGCGAGTGCGGCAGGGTCCAGTGCCTCGGGATCTATGCGGAGCGTGCGGAGGTCCACCTCGGCCTGGCGTGGCTGAAGTCGCTCACGATCCGCGGTGGACAGGCGAACGTGATCGCGCATATCGATCCGGTGCTCGCGATGCTCGCCGACGGGCGGCTCGACCCATCTCCACTCATCACCCATCACATGGCGCTCGATGATGCCGCCAAGGCCTATGAAGTGTTCGATCGGCGCGAGGCGCTGAAGATCGTCCTGACGCCCTAGCCGCGGGTCAGGGGCGCCGGCTCTCGAAGAACGTGCGCAGAAGCTCGGCTGACTCCGGCGCCAGCAGACCTGCCTCTACCTGCGGGCGATGGTTCAGCCGCGGCTCCGCGAGGATGTTGAAGACGCTTCCAGCGGCGCCGGCCTTGGGGTCCGGGGTGCCGAAGATCACGCGCGGGAGGCGGGCAAGCACGATCGCTCCCGCGCACATCGCGCACGGCTCGAGCGTCACGTACATCACGGCGTCGAGGATCCGCCAGCTCCCCACAGCCCGTGCGGCATCGCGAAGCGCGATCAGCTCGGCATGGGCGGTGGGGTCCGCCCGGAGCTCGCGCTCGTTGTGCGCCGCGCCGATCACCTCGCCTTCGCGGACAACGATCGCGCCGATCGGGACGTCATCGTGCTCCAGCGCGAGAGTCGCCTCGCGCAGGGCGAGGCGCATGAAGTACTCGTCGCGTGGGAAGAAGTGAGAGCTCACCGAATGGGGGCTGCTCGCGGGCAACTTCTAGAGCGGTGATGATGTTAAGGGCCCCGCCGCCATGGTCAGTCATCCGCCATTCCGTGTAGTTGCGATCGCGGCGCTGGTGATCGCGGCGGTCGGCGCGTTCAGCCGAGCGTCATCGGTGAGCGCCGCGGGCCCGGTCCGCGCGCCTCGGCTCGCGCCGCGCTACGTGCCCGGCGAGGTGCTCGTGGGCTACTCGAGCGCCGACGCGAGCTTCACGGCGCAGCTCGCTCGCAAGATGGGCGCGAGCGCGCTGGGGTCGCCGACAACCTCGGGCGAGACGCTGCTGCGACTGCCGCCCGGGACGAGCATGTCGAGCGCGCTCGCTTCGCTGCGCCGCGAGCCCGGCGTCGTCTATGCGGTCCCGGACTACGTCGCTCACGTAGCCGGCACGTTCATCCCAAATGATCGCGGCCGTACGGGCCGGCCGCACGGCTGGGAAGCCGTGCAGTGGAACTTCCTGGCTCGAGCCGGGGTCAACGCCCCCGAGGCCTGGGCCAACCTGATCGCCGATCACCATGCAGGAGGTCGCGGCGTCACCGTGGCGATCCTCGACACCGGCGTCGCGTACCGGGCGTGGCGCGGGTATCGCCGCTCGCCCGACTTCGCCGGCACCCGGTTCGCGGCTCCGTACGACTTCATCGCCCACAACCACTTCCCGCTCGACCGCGAGGGGCATGGGACCTTCATCGCCGGCACCGTCGCCGAGGCGACCAACAACGGCCTGGCGCTCACCGGACTCGCGTACGGAGCGACGATCCTGCCGGTTCGTGTTCTCGACCAGAATGGCGAGGGCGACGCCGCGACGATCGCCCGGGGCATCGACTACGCGGTGAACCACGGCGCTCAGGTGATCAACCTGAGCTTGGAGTTCGACCTGTCGGTGACCGCGGCGTCCATCCCGGGCGTGCTGAGAGCGATCGCCTATGCCCACCGTCGCGGCGTGACCGTGGTCGCTGCGGCCGGCAACGACGGCGCGATGCAGCTGGCCTACCCGGCGCGCGCCCCCGACGTGATCTCGGTCGGTGCGACCACGCGTGACGGGTGCCTGGCTGACTACTCCGACGTCGGCACGGGCCTCGATCTCGTGGCCCCCGGTGGAGGTCAGGACTCGCCGGCGCTCGGCCAGCCGAACTGCCGGCCCGGTCGCAGGCTCCCGGACATCTCGCAGATGACCTTCCTCAGCGGCGCGCATCCGAGCCGCTTCACCCTGCCGATCGGCTGGTACGGGACGTCGATGGCCGCGGCCCACGTGGCGGCCGCGGCGGCGCTGGTGATCGCCAGCCGCGTACTCGGACCGAATCCCACTCCCGATCAGATCCTCGCCCGGTTAGAGCAGACCGCGCAGCCGCTGGGGGCACAGTCGCCGAATGTGTACTACGGCTCCGGGCTGATCGACGCGGGCGCGGCGACCTCGGCGGCGATCCCGCCGAGCCCACATGGTCCGAGGTAGCGTCACGCCAGCTTCGTGATCGCGATCACCATCGAGGCGATCACGAGCACAAGGATCAGCACCTGTGCCCAGAACCAGTGGCGTGGCATCGTCGGCCGAGGCTAGCGCGCACGGCTAGACCCCGGCGCAGCGCTCGCGGGTGGCGGATCAGCCGCGCAACACGTCTCTATCGTCCGTGACGTGAGCGAGCCCGTGAGCCCTGTGTTGAAGGCGGTGAGCGACGCCGTGCTCGCTGTGGCCAGCAAGCTGTCGGTCGACGAGGTCCTCCAGCGCCTGGTTCACGGCGCACGCGAGCTCGCCGGAGCGCGGTACGCGGCGCTCGGGATCCCCGACGGCGATGGTGGGTTCCGGAGATTCCTGGTCTCGGGCATGAGCGACGAGCTGGTGCAGGCGCTGGGGCCGTTGCCGCGAACGCACGGGATGCTCGGTGCGATCCTGGACGAGCCTCGGGCCTACCGCAGCGAGGACATCCATCTCGATCCGCGGTTTGGCGGCTGGTGGCCGCGCCGGCATCCCGACATGCGGTCGTTCCTCGGTGTCCCGATCATCTCGCCCGATGGCGTGATCGGCGCCTTCTATCTGACCGAGAAAGAGGGCGCCGAGACATTCAGCGAGAGCGACCAGGCGCTGATCGAGCTGCTCGCCTCGCACGCGGCGATCGCGATCACCAACGCGAGGCTGTACGAGCAGAGCAGGGAGCTGTCGATCGTCTCCGAGCGCAACCGTCTGGCGCTCGAGCTACACGATGTGGTCAGCCAGAAGCTGTTCAGTCTGATGCTCACCGCGGAGGCGGCGGCGGTGCAGCTCGATCGCGACCCCGAGGCGGCACGCGCGCAGATCGAGCGCCTGCGCGAGCTCGCGCGGCAGGCGCTCGAGGAGCTGCGGGCCCTGATCCTCGGGCTGCGTCCGCCCGAGCTCGAGCATGACGGGCTGGCCGGCACGCTGCGCAAGGAGATCGCGATGCTCTCGCGCGTGCATGGGGTTGCGATCGAGTTGCAGGTCGAGGATCGGACGAGCGGTGCTGCGGCCAACGGCGACCGGGATCTCGCGATCCTGCGGATCGCCCACGAGGCGCTCCACAATGCGCTCCACCATGCGGGCGCAAAGCACGTCGTCCTGCGGCTGGCGTCCCGCGCCGAAGGCATGAAGATCGAGGTTGCCGACGACGGCATCGGGTTCGATCCATCCAGTGGCGAGCTTCGCTCCCGCCACCTCGGCTTGACTTCGATGGAGGAGCGGGCGCGTGAGCTCGGTGGCCATCTGGAGATCCGCTCAGCGCCGGGAGCCGGCACGACTGTCGTGCTGGAGCTCGATGCCGACGGCTGAGCGGAGGATCAGGCTGATGATCGTCGACGACCACGCGGTCGTGCGCGAGGGGCTGCGCGTGTTCCTGGGGCTACAGGACGACATCGAGGTGGTCGGGGAGGCCGCCGACGGCTCGGCCGCGCTCGAGCAGGCGGAGCTGCTGCGCCCCGACGTGGTGCTGATGGATCTGGTGATGCCGCGGCTCGACGGCCTCAGCGCGATGCGATCGCTCCGGGCGCGCCTGCCCGAGTGCCGCGTGATCGTGCTGACGAGCTTTCTCGAGGACGAGCGCCTGCTCCCCGCGATCGAGGCCGGCGCGGCGGGGTATCTGCTGAAGGACGCCGCACCCTCGGAGCTTGCGCGCGCCATCCGCGCAGCTCACGCCGGCGAGGCGGTGATCGACCCGACGGTCGCGGCGCGCCTTGTCCGCACACTGTCGGAGCGCCCGACCGGGCACTCCGAGCAAGCTGGCGCGCTGACGAGGCGCGAGCTGGAGGTGCTCGGGCTGATCGCACGGGGACGCTCGAACAAGCGGATCGCGCTGGAGCTCGGGATCTCCGAGAAGACCGTAAAGGCTCACGTCGGCCACCTGCTGGCGAAGCTCGGCGTCAGCGACCGAACCCAGGCGGCCCTAATGGCCGTGCGGCAGGGCTTGGTGTAGAGCGCTCAGGCTTCTGTAGGGGGTTCGATCAGTCCCCGGCAAGCCGCCCAGTGGGCCACCTCGTGCCGAGAGCTCAGCTGGAGCTTGCGGAGCACCGCGCTGACGTGCGATTCGACGGTGCGGGCGCTGATCCCGAGCTTGACGGCGATCCGCTTGTAGGCGTAGCCGCGGGCGAGGTGGTGGAGCACCTCGCGCTCGCGGGGCGTGAGCGACTGCAGGTCGTCATCCTCATCGCTGCGCCCGGGCGGATCCGCGAACGCCTGAAGCACGAACGCGGCGAGCCGAGGGCTGAAGTAGGCGTCGCGGGTAGCAACGCGCTCGATCGCGGAGATCAGCTCCGCGGTGCTGATCGTCTTGGTGACGTAGCCGAGCGCGCCCGCGCGGATGATCGGCACGACGTCGTCCGCGGCATCCGAGACCGACAGCGCCAGCACGGCCGGGGGGTCAGCCAGTAGTTCGAGCATGTGCAGCACGGCGACGCCACCCCCCGCGGGCAGGTGGACGTCGAGCAGGACGACGTCCGGAGCGCTCTGCCGGATCACCCCGATCGCCTCGGTGGGGTCCGCCGCCTCGCCCACGATCTCGCAGTGGTCGACGAGCTCCGCCTTCACTCCGGCCCGAAACAGGTGGTGGTCGTCGACCACCACGAGCCGTATGGGCCGGTCGCTGCTCGGTGTCTCGGGGATTTGCTGGCGCAACTCGCTGTTCATTTTCGCCCGTTCCCCGCCTTCAGCCGCAGCGCCACCTCGGTCCCCTCGCCTGGTGCCGACTCGACGCTGGCCGAGCCGCCGGCGCTGACCATCCGCCCGATGATCGCGTCGCGGATACCACGGCGCTCCGGCGCCACCGCCTCGAGCGTGAAGCCGGGCCCATCGTCTCGCACGAACACCTCGGCTCCGTCTCTGGAGATCTCCGCAAAGATCACGATCGAAGCGCCCGGGGCGTGGCGAGCCGCGTTGCGGAGCGCCTCTCGGGTCGCGGCCACCAGCGACTCGCCGGCGCCGTCGATCGGCCGGTCGCCGATCGCCGTCAGCTCCACACTGAGGCCCTCATCGTCCTCGACCTCCGCCACCGCGTCCCTCAACGCCGAGACCAGAGTGTCGCTTCGCAGCTCGGTCTCTCCCGCCATCCAGGCGCGGAGCGCATGCTCCTGGCGGCGGGCCAAGCGCGTGACGGCCGCCGGGTCGTGGGCTTGCCGCTGCACCAGCGCCAGTGTCTGTAGAACCGAGTCGTGCAGGTGCGCCGCGAACCGCTGGCGCTCGTGTTCGCGGGCGACGGCGCCCTTGTCGCGGTCGAACCGCAGACGCGAACCGATCAGAAGCGGCATCCCGATAACCGCTCCAGCGCCGGTGGCGATCAGCACGAGCAGGAGAGTCTGCTTCCAGGCTGGAACCGGCTGCCAAGGCGTACTTTGAATCGCGGATGTCGCCTCATTGATCGCCAACGCTGCCGCGGCGCCAATCAGCAGCACGCCGGCGACGGCTCGCCATGCGAAGCTCGGTGGCCCCGCGTCGGGGGCAGTCAGATGCTTCCACGGCGTGCGCTGCCGTGGCGCCAGCCCCAGCCGCACTCGAGCCGCGTCGGCAACAAGCACCAGTCCGCCCGCCGCCGCGAGGGCGACTTCGACGAGCGGCAGAAACGCCACCTGCCCCACCGGCCACGGCCAGCTCACGAGCGGCCACGTGATCAATTGCGGCACCTGGCCCCACGGGCTCAGGGCGCCCGAACCGACCAGGGAGTTGATCACCTGGACGGCGGTCTGCAAGCGGCCGACCGCCGTCACAACCCAGATCACGAACCCGGCGATCGGGACCACCAGCAGGATCAGCTCGCGGTGAGCCCTCACGAGCGTCACGGTCGGGCGTGCGAGAACGGCGATCGTCAAGCCCAGGCCGATGGCGGTCAGCCCGATGATCAGGATCCCCGGGCCCGCTCGAGCGCGATTGCGAGCGCTGTGAGGACGATCACCCCCGACGCAGCGGTGGCCTGGAACGTGCGGTCCACGAACCGCGTCCGGGCGCCGGTCATGGCGTCAGGCGATCCTTTCACGGCTGGCGCGTCAGCGAACGCGCTCATCGTGGGCCGCAAGGTCCGGGGATCAGCGGGTTGACCTCCCGGGCCGAGCGAAGCTCCACACGCAGGCGCTCGCTCCAGCTGCGCAGCAGAGCCTGCCTTGCACGCTTGCGGAGTCCCTTGGTGCGCGGGCTGGGTTCGGGATGCACTTCGAAGCCGGGCCAGTTCGGCGCCAAGTTCGGCCGCACGGAGTCGGGATAGTCACGGACATAGAGGCTCCCTCCGAGAGACGTGAAATCGATCTTCAGCTGGGGCCTGGCATCGAGCGGCCCGCCGTGCACGATCTCGCCGGAGGCGCCGCCCCGGAGGCTCCCGAAGACCACCACGGCGGGCACCAGCATCCCGTGCCGCACCAGCGTGGCGGCCAGCACCCCCACGAGCGGGGAGATGTGGTAGCGGACGTCAACCCTCACGCACTGGTCGTGCGGCAGGGCGACGATCGTTCGCCGGAGTCCGCCGGCGATGTGCAGCGAAACGGTCCCCGTCGCCGGCAGTTGGGTGCGCCGCAGGTCGATGAGTGTGGTCCCCAACCCCGCCTGGTACGCGGCTGGGTGCAGGATTCGAGGCCGGATCACCAGCGGCCCTGTCCGGGGGTCCAGCCGCACCCCGTATCCCGCCACCGCCGCAGACGGAACGGCCAGCGCGATCAACGGCAGAATCGCCCACACCGAACCGATCCGTGGCCATGCCGCGAGAATCGCGGCCAGCACCGCCGCGCCCAGCGCGAGCACCACCCAGCCGAACCCGAACACTGTCGCTACGCCGGCGATCGCGCCTAGCGACAGCAGACCCATGCCGGCGGCACAAACCTGCGCCAGCACGACGATCGTCCGGCGCGAGTCGCCGTCCTCCTCGGCGGCGTCATCGAGCGGCACGATCAGCCAGCACGTCATGTAGACCAGGAGCCCCAGGCCGCCGGCAAGGGTCGCTGCGACAAACCCGACGCGAATCCAGGCCGTCCGGGCGCGGCTGCCGCGGCCAAGGCCGCTGCACACCCCTCCGAGCCAGCGCCCGCGACGCGAGCGTAAGAGCGGCATCGCGGCGAGGCCCGGCGAGTGGTGCGCCGTCGTCGCCGACTCGGGACTGAGATTCGCCATGGTGAGAAGTCTCGTGCGCCGGCCCCGCCCGGCGCTAGTGGTAATCGCCCGCAGCCGTCTCCGGGATCTCCCGGAGGTCGCGAGCCCGCTCCGGGAAGATATCCAGGTCCTGGGACCGTGGTCGTAGGTCCAATTACCACTGGCAACTCGGACCGTCCGTGGCGTACCGTGCTGAACATGCCGGTAGCGATCATCACTGGAGCGTCTAGGGGTCTCGGCCTTGCCCTGTCCCGCGCCCTCGCTCAGCGCGGATGGAGTCTCGTGATCGATGCGCGGGGTGTCGATGCGCTCCAGCAGGCCGCGCGCGAGCTCGGAGGGCTCACCGATGTGCGTGCGATCGCCGGCGATGTGTCTGACCTGTCGCACCGGAAGGCGCTCGTGCACGCGGCCGGCCAGCAGGTGGACCTACTCGTCAACAACGCAAGCGTGCTCGGTCCGAGCCCACAGCCGTCTCTGGCCGACTATCCGCTCGAGGAGCTCGAGCGGGTCTATCGGGTCAACGTGGTCGCGCCCCTGGCCTTGGTTCAGGAGGTGCTGCCGCTGCTGAGCGAAGGCGGGTGCATCGTCAACGTCACCTCCGACGCCGCGATCGAGCCGTACGAGGGCTGGGGAGGCTACGGCTCGTCCAAGGCGGCGCTCGATCAGCTGACCGCGATTCTTGCGGCCGAGCGGCCCGACCTTCGGGTCTACGCCGTCGATCCCGGAGATATGCGCACGCAGATGCACCAGGAGGCGTTTCCCGGCGAGGACATCTCCGACCGCCCGCTGCCCGAGGAGAGCGTTCCCGGCTTCCTATCCCTGATCGAGGGGGCCAGCCCCAGCGGTCGGTACGTGGCGCGGCAGGTGGACGCGCCGGCGACTAGCGAGGCGAGCGCATGAGCGTCGCGGTCCTCGAGCGACCCACCGTGGCCTTCGAGCTGCCGGCCGCACTCGAGGCGAGGGAACCGCCTGAGGAACGAGGCCTGCGCCGCGACGAGGTGCGGCTGCTGGTTGCCCGGCGCTCGGACTGCGGGATCGAGCACAAGCTCTTCCGAGAGCTACCCGACGTCCTCGAGCCCGGTGACCTGGTCGTCGTGAACGTGTCCGCGACGATCCCCGGCGCGCTGCCGGGCAAGCTCTCGGACGGGACAGCGGTGAGGGTGCATTTCGCGACACGCGCGCCGGGGCTCGCCGATCACTGGCGCGTGGTTGAGCTGCGCAGTCCCGACGGGTCGAAGCCCGCAGGCCCCGCCCGAGTGGGTGAGCGGCTTGCGCTGCCGGGGGACGCGACGCTCGAGCTTCTGGCTCCGTACGCCCGCAGCACGCGCCTGATGCTGGCGCGCCTGGATGGGGCGAGCGGGTCGGTGGAGGACTATCTCGCTGCCCATGGGTCGCCGATCCGCTACGGGTACGCATCGGCCGCGTGGCCACTCGAGGCTTACCAGAACGTCTACGCCACCTCGGCTGGAAGCGCCGAGATGCCGAGCGCGGGCCGGCCCTTCACGGCGGAGCTGATCACGCGGCTGGTGGCGAAGGGGATCCTGGTCGCGCCCCTGACGCTGCATACGGGAGTGTCCTCCCCGGAGCGCCACGAGCCTCCGTTCCCGGAGTGGTTCGAGGTGCCTGAGACGACCGCCGCTCTGGTCCGTGCCGTGCATGGCTGGGGAGGCAGGGTGATCGCCGTCGGCACGACCGTGGTCCGTGCGCTCGAGAGCGTCGCCGAGGCCGGTGGCGAGATCGCCGCCGCGTCAGGCTGGACGAACCGGATCGTCACGCCCGAGTATCCGCCACAGGTGGTCGACGGGATCATCACCGGCTGGCACGAGCCCGAGGCATCGCATCTGATGATGCTCGAAGCAATCGCCGGTCCCGAGCTGCTGCGCCGCAGCTACCGCGCCGCCCTCGCGCGCGGGTATCTGTGGCACGAGTTCGGCGACAGCCACCTGCTGCTCCCCTAGCGTTATCGCACGGGCTCCGGCGCGAGGCTCAGCGCAGCGCCTCCGGGGGCAGCCCGTCGAGCAGGCCGACCGCGCGCGGCTCGGCGCCATCTTCGAGCAGCACGGCACCGCCAGGCCAGTAGGGATGCGGGCGGCGCGCGTTGTGGACGAGCAAGGGCTCGTAAACCCACGAGCCGGTGTTCACCATCATCGGTGCTCCGCCGGGGCCTTGCCAATCGGACGGTCGGTCGCCTGGGAGCGGCCCAAGCCTGTGCACGTGTCCGAACAGCACCCAGTCCGCGTCCAGCCCGAGGCGATGGACCACGCGCGCCAGCGCGGGAATGCTGGCGCGGCGCATCTGTGCGCCGAGCGCCCATGCTGTGAACCGCGCCATCCGAGGGTGCAGGAAGCGCCGCGGGGCGACCGGCATCGTGGAAGCCCGCAGGATCTCGGCCAGATCCTCCACCAATGCGGCAAGTCGCCGCGGCAGGTGTTGCAGCAGATATGCCTCGATGCGGGTGAGAGACGGGCCACCCGCGCGCTCATAGTCATCGACGCTGGCGCCGGCGCTGGGCAGTCGACCGAGCAGGCCGCGGGCGATTCCGTACGCGGACTCGGGCAGGAGGTGGCGATCGAGGTAGTGGCCGTGTGTCGCCCAGACCCGATCATCCAGCCACACCCCGGGGTAGTTGACGCTCACACGGGCCGGTTTCAGCGCTTCCGCAAGCCGCTGGAGAGCGGGGGTCGCGTCGAGGGGAACCGCGGTGTCGGGCGTGAGCTCGGCGGCGGCTCCGCGGAGCCACGATCGAATCAGTCCAAGATCGTGGTTTCCGGGGACTACGATCGCCTCTCGGTCAGGACCGAGCGCGCTGCCGAGCGCTCGCAGCACCGGCTCGGCGCTCTCGAGCGCGCGGTATTCCCGTCC
>CATPBV010000158.1 GCA_955652345.1 uncultured Solirubrobacteraceae bacterium
GAGGAGATCGCCGAGGTCACCGGAATCGAGCCCGAGGAGGTCGAGTCGATCAAGCGCTCCGCCCAAGCGCCGGTGTCCCTGGAGAAGCCCGTCGGCGACGAGGAGGAGTCCGAGTTCGGGCAGTTCATCGCCGACGAGCGAGCCGAATCGCCGTATGAGCGGGCGGCCGAGATCTTGACCAAGGAAGCCCTGCGCGAGGCGCTAGAGAACCTCAGCTACCGCGAGCGCCGCGTGCTCGAGCTGCGCTACGGGCTCGGCGGCGAGCATCCGCGAACGCTCGACGAGGTCGGCCGGACGTTCAACGTCACTCGCGAGCGGATCCGGCAGATCGAGAACCAGTCGCTCAAGAAGCTCCAGTCGCTCGCTGAGGCACAGAAGCTTCGCGACGTGGCGTAGTCGCTCGTCGGTCGAGTCCGTCCCCGTCGTCCCGCGCCCCGGCGGCTTTCCGACGGCTGGAGTGAGTGTCGTGGTTGGCCGCAAGGGGCGCGGGCCGACGGGAACGGCTCGCCCTCGAAGTCGCGCGCGAGGGCCTGTGTGACGAGCGTGCCGGCGCCTTCTCTCGCTCAAAAGCCCATTGGAGGCTGCGGGAGCCCAACCCTGATCGCGGGTACGTCAGCCAGCTTCGCTGCGGGATTCCCCTCCGAGTCATGGTCGTGCGCCGGGATCGGGCCGCCTTGGCTGGCTGTAGCAAAGTTGCTACACTGACCCTCGTGACATCGATTCCGCAACGCGAACTGCGAAACGAGGTAAGCGCCGTTCTGCGGCGCGCCGAACAGGGCGAACGTTTCACGATCACAGTGGGCGGCCGGCCAGTCGCCGAGCTAGGACCGCTGCCCGACGCTCGCAAACCCGGGGCGCCGGACCGGCTGGCCGCCGTGCTCGCGCAGACGCCAATCGATCCCACATGGGCAGCCGAGCTTCGAGAGCTTCGAGATGCCGACGCGGCGGCTGCGCGCGACCCCTGGGCTGTTTGACAGCGCTGATTGACACGAGCGTTCTCGTAAGCTCGGCCGCCCTGACGCTCGATGAGCCGTGGGTGGTGAGCGTCGTGAGCGTGGGCGAGCTTGAGGCCGGTGTCTTGCTGACCACCGACGGCGCCGTCCGCGCGCAACGACTGGGGCGGCTCACCGCGGTGCTCGCCGAGACCCTAATCATCCCGATCGAGCGCGCTGTCGCGGCTCGCTATGGCGAACTGCGCGCCCTCACGCGCAGACAGCCAGCCAATGATCTATGGATCGCGGCGACCGCTCTAGCTCACGACTTCACACTGATTACCGCCGACGAGCGTCTCGCTTCCCTCCCGCTCATCCGCGCCACGCTGCTCAGCTGAGCCAGGCGGCCCAAGTGAGGTCGCGTTGTCGCGCAAGCACGTGACTCAACCGCGGGCACCCCAGCGATCGTGGGTACCGCGTGACACCATCGAATCGCCGTACGAGCGCGCCGCCGAGATCTCACCGCCCTCGCGCGGATGGCCCGAGCGTCAGCGGGTGACCGGATACGGTTCACCGGAGGATGATCATCGACGCCCACGATCCCCTGGCCGTGCAGGTGTATGCGGCGATCCAGGGTGGCGACGTCGCCGCTCTGAAGCGCCTGCTGGAGGCGGAACCTGGGCTCGTCGAGGCGCGGATCCGGGGTCGGCGCGGGAACGGCCGCACCCTGCTCCATGTCGCCACCGACTTCCCCGGGCAGTTCCCGGAGGGTCCGGCGGTGGTGCGGACGCTGATCGCTGCGGGCGCCGATCCCAACGGGTGCGCGGACCCGGAGAACCCGTCCGAGACGCCATTGCACTGGGCGGCCAGCAGCGACGACCTGGAGGTGGCGGAGGCGCTGCTCGACGCCGGCGCTGACATCGAGGCGAAGGGCGCGGTGATCGCAGGCGGTACGCCGCTCGACGACGCGTGCGCGTTCGGGTGCTGGAACGTCGCGCATCTGCTCGTCCGACGGGGCGCGGCGGTCTCCGACATGTGGAAGGCGGCCGCGCTCGGGCTGCGTCAGCGCGTCGAAGAGCTGATCGCCGCTACGCCGCCGGACCAGGAGCAACTCAACGATGCGCTCTGGCAGGCGTGCCACGGCGGCCAGCAGCGGATCGCCGCGTATCTGCTCTCACTCGGCGGCGAGCTCGACTGGCATCCCGATCACAATGACGCGACCGCGCTGGAGATTGCGGGCAACCCGGGTCAGCGGCGGGAAACTCTTGTTGCGTGGCTCACCGAGCGCGGCTCCGCGCCCGCTTGATCGCCACGTGGCGGTAGCCCGAAGGAGTTGCCGGGCGTGGAGCTCGCCCGCTGGAGCGCCGCTGCTGCTTACTGAGGCCGTCCGATGGGGCGCACATTGGTCCCGTTGGTGGAACAAGAAGGTGACTCAAGCCGCAGATGAGGGTCGCTGAGGCCGCCGTCGGCCGCCGGTCAGGCTCGACGCCGAGGGCAGCGGCAAGCGGAGGATGGACCTCCTGCGTTATTTGGCTCGTAGGAGAAGTGATGCGCAACCGCGTGGCTTGGGTGGCGGGCTTGTGCTGCTTCCTAGTCGCCGGGTGCGGCAGCGAGAACCCGATCCGCCCGTTGCTCGGGGGCCAGGGCATCGGCAACATCAGATTCGGTCAGACGCCAGACGGGGTGGCGACCGGGACGTCCCTCCAGCACAAGTCCGGGCGGACCACGCAGGCGGCCTCTTCCACTGGGGTTGCGGATTTGAGGAGATGATTTGGGCCGCCCTTCCCGCGAGGTCCAACGGTTCTAGCTCCGACGGTCTGACCATGCATTTCAGGCGCTCGCGGCTCGTCGGCTACTCATACGGCCCCCCGTACGGCGGCCCGAGGGCGCCAGCGGTGCGTGACGGACTGATGCTCTCAACCAGCAAAGGGCTCGGCCTCGACCAGCCGCTCGCGCGTGGCCGGCGACTGTACGGACGAGCGTTCGTTGTGAGCAGCCAGGCGCAGGGGGCACCTCCCAATCCGGGACTCGAGCGGCTCCCGGCGTGGGAGGCGGGGACCGCGTCCGGACGGATCTACGGGTTCATAGACAGCCTCGGCGGCACAGCCTCGACCTACCGGAGGACGATCGGCTCGATCTCCGCTGGCGCCATACCCAACACACCGTGCCGCTGACGTTGCTCATCTGACAGCTCTGTACGAAGCACACATCGGTCACGTTTGGTTCAACGGTCGCGGTAGACCTGGGCGTCCAAGACGGCGATCGCGGGTTCAAGCGCATGGCTGCGGGAGTCGATGCTGACTGGGATGTTCGACCTCGCAGAGGCGCTCCGGTATGTCGTGAGCGAGGAGGGCTCAGACCTACATCTGAAGGTGCCCTCGCCGCCTCTTGCGCGTATCCATGGTCATCTCCAGCCGATCGCGCGCTACGA
>CATPBV010000159.1 GCA_955652345.1 uncultured Solirubrobacteraceae bacterium
CCAATCACGCCCTGGCGGCCGCTGATCCCGCCTTCGACATTGCCGGCATGTGCTGGTCGATCCACAGCGTCAGCGTCATCAGCCCCCACAGCTGGCGGCTCAGGTCCTCGCGCCGGCTCAGATGCGCGTCGATGACCTGCCCAACTGCCGCCGGATCGAGAATCCCCTGGCGGCGTAGGTTCGAGGGCGAGAGGAGCTCACGCATATAGGGCGCCATCGGTCCGCGAAGCCATGCAGCCGCCGGGATCGAGAAGCCGCGCTTGCGTCCGTGGACGATCTCGGAAGGCAGCAGGCTCGCGGCCGCCCGCCGGAGCAGCCGCTTCTTGGTCGCGCCCCGGACACGCTGATCGCGCGGCAGCGCCAGCGCCAGCTCCGCCACCACCTGATCCAGATACGGGACCCGGGCCTCGAGCGAATGCGCCATGCTCATCCGGTCGGTTTTCACCAGTAGGTCGTCGACCAGGTAGACCCCAAGGTCGAGGTCCTGCATCCGCGCCAGCGACTCGGCGCCGGCGGTCTCGGCGTAGCGCTCGCGGTAGATCGCGTACGGATCGGCGCCGTCGCGGCCGCCCCCGGCCAGCAGCCGCTCGCGCTGCTCGGGCGAGAAGATCAGCTTCCAGCCGAGATGCCGCTCGAACGGGGGGAGATTCGCGGCGCGGGCGAACCGCTTGGCGCGGTATTCGAGTGACACCCGCCGCGAGGAGCTCGGCAGGCGCTCGATCGCCGGCCGAAGCGCCCTGGCGAGCGGCGCCAGTCGGTCGGCGACCACGTCCGCCAGGTAGGTCTCGTATCCGCCGAACAGCTCATCGGCGCCCTCGCCCGTGAGCACGACCTTGACCTCGCTCGCCGCCAGCTCGGACACAAGGAAGGTCGGCAGCAGCGAGGAGTCCCCGAGCGGCTCGTCGAGCGCCTGCACGACCCGCGGCAGCAGCGCGACCGCATCGGGCTCGACGACAAGCGGGTGGTGCTCGGTTCCGAACCGCTCTGACACGGCCTGGGCCCGGGCAGACTCGTCGAACGTCGGCTCGCGGAAGGCGATCGAGAATGTGCGCAGCCCGGCGCCGACCTCGTGCGCGGCGAGCGCCGTGATCAGCGAGGAGTCGATCCCGCCGGAGAGCAGCACCCCGACCGGCACGTCCGCAATCAGGTGCGCCGTAACCGAGTCCTTGAGGCGTGCCAGCAGCTCGTCCACCAGCGCCGTGGAACCGCTCTGGCGCACATCGGACGCGTCGACGGGAGCCGGGCGCGCGAATCGCTCGACCTTGATCGTGTCCTTGGACACGAGCAGCGTGTGTCCTGGCGGAAGCTTGTGGTGGCCCGCCAGGACGCTGAGCGGAGCGGGGATCGAGTTGAACGCGAGGTACGCCTCGAGCGCGGCCGGATCCAGGTCCGGGGTGCGATCGGCCGCTAGCGCCAGCGCCGTCAGCTCAGAGGCGAACGCGAGCGTCGCGCTCGAGCTGGAGTGCGCGTAGAAGAGCGGCTTGATCCCGAACCTGTCCCGCGCGAGCAGCAGCCGGTGCCGCCGCTCGTCCCAGATCGCCAGTGCGAACATGCCGCGCAGACGCTCCACGAATGCGGGGCCCAGGTCCTCGTACAGGTGCACGAGCACCTCCGTGTCGCTTTCTGAGCGCAGCTGATGACCTCGCCCGAGGAGCTCGCGACGCAGCTCCCGATAGTTGTAGATCTCGCCGTTCTGGACCACGTGAACGGTGCCGTCCTCGTTGCTCTGGGGTTGGTCGCCTCCAACCAGGTCGATGATCGCCAGCCGGCGCATCCCGAGCGAGGCCGCGTCGCGGCGCAGCTCGCCGCTCCCATCCGGCCCGCGATGCACCATCGCCTCTGTCATCGCCCCGACCCGCCGGTGGTCGACCTCCGCACCGGAGAGCGAGACGATCCCGCAGATCCCGCACATGCGCTCTCAGAGCCTCAGCCGCGTCGTCAGCGGGACGTAGTCCGGTCGCCCCGGCCCGCCGCCGATGCGACCGCCCGTCCGATCACCCGCACCGCGGTCCCGAGGATCACGGCGAGGTACAGACGGATCGAGCGATCCGCAATGTACTCGAGGTCGTGATTCAGCTTCTCGGCCCAGCTCAGCTCGCGGTCGATGCGAACCTGCGCGAATCCGGTGAGGCCCGGTCGCACCACCAGCCGCTGCCAGTACTGCGGGATCTCCTCGCACAGCGCATCGAAGAACGCGGGGCGAACCGGTCGGGGGCCAACCAGGCTCATTTGGCCGCGGACCACATTGATCAGCTGGGGCAGCTCGTCGAGGTACACCGCACGCAGCGCCCGTCCCACCGGAGTCAGCTCGTTCTCGGTGAGTCGCGTCAGCTCGGGGCCAAGGTACGGGCCGAGGCGCGTCTCCGCGTCCGCAGCGAGGGTCCGGAACTTGTACATCGTGAACGGCACGCCGTAGCGACCAACGCGCTGCCCGCGGTAGAGGATCGGCCGCCCCGACGTCAGCCTCGTCGCGACCGCGATCGTCCCGATCACGGGGCTCAGCACGATCAGCGCCGAGCCGGCGAGGACCACGTCGAAGGTCCTGAGCGCGAGGTCGACGCGGGGGCTGCCCTCGAGCTCGGCGCGCGAGGCCTGCGCCACCAGCGCCTCACGCTCGGAGGGGACCGGGACGAGCCCGTCAGCTCGCGGCGCGGGGCTGTCCAGGACTTCGGTTCGAGGGCCGGGATCGATCGTGCTCACGGTAGCGCTCCGAGGATCAGGTCGGTCAGCACCTGAGGGTCGCGGCGGATCCGGGAGCCGTTGCTCGAGTGCTTTGCGAGCGTCATCGCCAGGGGGTCGGTCAGTGGCCGCAGGCGACCCTCGCGCATAAGCCACTCATCGACCCCCCCAAGTCTCCCACCGTAGGTGGAATACACGGGCGTCCCGAGCGCGACCGCCTCGCGGTTCATCGTTCCCCCTGCGGACACGACCAGGTCCGCGAGAGCGATCAGGCTCTGGGCGTCGACCGCGCCGGGCGGGACGATCAGGCTGGGGTAGGCGAGTGCCTTCACCTGGCCGCGCTGGGCCGCCGTGCGGGGAATCACGACGGCGTGCACGTCGTCTCGGCGCCCCAGGTAGTCGAGCACGCGCGGGAACAGGCGATTGCTCTTACGGTGGTAGAGCGAGACGTCCGGCGGTGGCCTGAGCACCACGATGACCCGTCCGCAGTCGAGCTCGAGCTCGTCGAGCACGCGCCCGTCGGGCTCGAAATCCGCCAGGTAGTACTCCTCCTTGAGGCCGGGGTACTGCGCGAGCTTGTCGGCGCCGACGCCGTACCGGGCCAATCGGGCCGGTGGGATCGAGTCAGGGGTCAGCACCCGCCGGGCGAGGCGGCAGCCGATGTTGTGCTGCTGGGTCGCCCATTCGTAGTCGAACATGTCGACGGCGGGGATCCCGAGCGAGGCCGCCGCAATCGGAAGCTCGTTCGAGCCGTGCGCCACCGCGATGTCGAAGTGCGAGCGGCCCACCCTTCGCATCTGGCGGGCCCGGCCGACCAGCGAGATGAGCTTTCGCACCCGCGACGCGCCGCCGTGCCTGCCGATCACCTGATGCGGAATCCCCAGTCGCTGAAGGAGCTCGATCGTCTGCGCGTAGTCGCGAGCCGTGACCGTGACCTCGTGGCCGGCGGCGCGCATGCGATCGATCACCGGTCTCAGCACCAGAGGGTGAGCCGGCGCAGTCATATCGATCCAGACCCGCATGGGAGTAGAGAGGCCGTCGAGGTGCGCTGAGCGAGACGCGGCGGCGGCCCATTCTAACCGTGACCGTGGTCACCCAATCGGCGCGATCGCCCGGAGTGGCACGACAACGCGGCGGATCGCCGTCGAGGGCGCCTGGCATGCTACCTCGTCGATGAAGTATCGGGACGCAGTCCTGGCGTTCCTGGTGGCGCTCGTGCTCACCGGTGCCGTGACGCCGATGGTGGCATCGCTCGCGCGGAGGGTCGGCGCGATCGCGAGGCCCGGTGAGCGTGGACTGGCCAGCCGGGAGACGCCACTGCTCGGGGGCATCGCGATCCTCCTGGGCGTCGTCGTCGCGATCGCGGTTTGGATCCCGAGCGCGGTTCCGCAGGGGAGCGAGTCGCACCTGGTCGCGATCATCGCGGGAGCGGTTGCGATCACACTCGTCGGGGCGATTGACGACAAGGTCAACCTCAGGCCGATGGTGAAGCTCGCCGGGCAGATCGCCGCGGCGGTGATCGTGGTCGCGGGAGGCGTGAAGCTGAGCAGCATAGATCTCCCGTTCGCCGGCCAGCTCGCCTTCCCTCGCGCCGGTCCGCTGCACGCCGGCCCGATCCTCAGCGTGATCATCCTCGTCGTGGTCATGAACGCGGTCAACTTCTCCGACGGGATCGACGGTCTCGCTGCCGGGTTGTGCACGATCGACGGGATCACGTTCTCGATCCTCGCGTTCGAGGTCGCGAGAGGTCCGACCGCCCTCGAGGTGATCACGGCCGCGATCCTGGCGGCGGCAACCGCGGGCGCGGCGCTCGGCTTCCTGATCCACAACTTCCACCCCGCGTCCGTCTTCATGGGGGATTCGGGGTCGAACCTGCTCGGCTATCTGTTGGGCGTCACGGCGATCCTGGGATCGCTGAAGGTCGCGGTCTCGGTGGCGCTGGTGGTGCC